>NZ_PIJF01000100.1:0-3296 GCF_002809985.1 Geobacillus sp. WSUCF-018B | reverse complement strand
GGTTTGTCAACTACATCCACGAACGTCCGGAGGAAGTGCTGCAGCGCTTAGGGTGTGCAGGATGACTGAGAAGTTAACTCTTCATGTTGCATGTATATACATAATGCCATATTAGTTAGTAATAACGATAAAGACTTTCATTGGATTCGAGATAACTATACTTATAAAGATCGAAAGTTAGATTATGTGAATCCGATAATAGATAAGAAAGCTTACGGCGAGTTTGTCAAAACCTATATCGAAAGCAGAGGGTTTTAGAAATTTTATTTGAACATATTATCCCTTATGGCAACCCGATTAACGACATTCGTGACCCCATCACCAAAATATTTCCAAAATACGTCTTCCGCAACAAGATATTTTCCAATCCGATTACCGCAAAATAAAATTAATCCATTCAACGGAACTAAGACTGCGATCGACAAGTGGGCGCCTATATTTTCTTGCTCAATGCTGAACAGGGCTTTAATGGAGTCTAACCGATCGGTCCTTGCCTAGGGGGAAACGGCAGTCAAGTTGGTTGTGGGGTGCTCTTCCTACCGCAAAGCCGCCCGTTCGTTGGAGTCGATCGTGAGAGATGCGGTCCTCAGCCATGAGGTGATTCGTCAGCTGGTGTTGGAGGCCCCTGTCTCGCTCCTCCCCTCTGTTTCCCAACGATATGGTCGGGTGCTGTTGGTGGAAGCGGATGGACTCTGTTTCCCGCTAAGAGAAAGGGAAGCGGCTTCGGGCGTTTATGGACCATGATCACCCAAATCGATGGAATAGGGCGGAGAAAGGGAAGTTGGAGGAGGAAGAACCCCAGAGGGCAGCCTCGGCCCCGAAGAAGGCCAAGTGAGTCGAACAGGCCAAACGGGAGGCAGGACGGCGGTGGCGGATGTGAGGCGACAAAACATCCTGTGTCTTCAACCGTCATCGGGGACGCCCATCGATCAAGCGTTGCCGGCTCTTCGCGATGGTGGTTGGATGTAAAAAATGAGACTAAACGGAGTCACCTCATGATGAGGGATGAGAGTACAAAAGCGCTTACGGATATAAACTCCTGAAAATGGCCCAATCACCCGTGATTTCAAAATTCCATAGGGAGCCAAAAAACGTTCTCCACCAAGTCTTGGCCGACTCGAATTTCAAAAAACGATCGAATTCCCGCCTCATAAATGGTAAAATAGAAGCACAGACTAGTTCCTGTATCCTGCACGAATCAAGGAGGTTAGCCATCATGGAAGGAAAACCGATCTACTACGATGGCAGCGGTCATCTGCCTAGCGAAAATGAAAGCGGTGTCAAAAGCGAACCGTTTACGCTCACCAATGAGATACGAAAACAAATCAGCGGCAACCCGTTTGTCGTGGAACAAAGCGAGTAACATTGCCTTGGAGAAAGGCAATTTTTTTTTTGCGGTCAAATCGTTTGTCAAATGTGTCGGATCTTTATATAATTATCTCTGATTGGAGATATTTGAATTCAAAATAAGTAAATGCCGCTTGAACAAAGTGCAAACACTAAAGTGCCGAGATCATCACGAAAGGGAGTATGCATCATGACAAAAGTATTGTACATCACCGCCCATCCGCACGACGACACGCAGTCTTACAGCATGGCGGTCGGAAAAGCGTTTATCGACACATACAAACAAGTGCATCCGGATCATGAAGTCATTCATCTTGATTTATACAAGGAATACATTCCGGAAATCGACGTCGACGTGTTCAGCGGCTGGGGCAAACTTCGCTCCGGGAAATCGTTTGAAGAGCTGTCTGACGAAGAAAAAGCGAAAGTCGGGCGGATGAACGAGCTGTGCGAGCAGTTTATTTCCGCCGACAAATATGTATTCGTCACGCCGATGTGGAACTTTTCGTTCCCGCCGGTGTTAAAGGCGTATATTGACGCCGTGGCGGTCGCCGGCAAGACGTTTAAATATACGGAACAAGGGCCGGTCGGATTGCTTACTGATAAAAAAGCGCTCCACATTCAAGCGCGCGGCGGTTTCTACTCCGAAGGCCCGGCGGCGGAAATGGAAATGGGCCATCGGTATTTAAGCGTCATCATGCAATTTTTCGGTGTTCCGTCATTTGAAGGGTTGTTTGTCGAAGGGCATGCGGCGGTGCCGGAAAAGGCGGAAGAAATTAAAGCGAACGCCATCGCTCGGGCGAAAGACTTGGCGCACACGTTTTAACGGGAGGCCGAGTATTGCGAGGGAAATGGTTGCAAACTTGGCCTGGGAGCCTCTTCATCCGGAGAGGCTCCTTTTTTATTGGACAAACCAAACGGCCGTGACATTCATATACGCTGGCGGGGAGCCGTATGGTATAGCCTGATCAATAAAGTCCCTATTTCTTCGTGAGAAATTTTCCTCGATAAATACATAAAACCCCAGCACCGAAGTACTGGGGCAAAAACCATGAATTCCCCGCTGACGGGGTGAAATGGCCTGCGACGCGGCAGGCAACTTATCATTAGGTTATGATTCTCTTGGCGATAATATGCAAAGAGAGGAACCATTTAGGCTCCTCTCCGTTGTCAAAACAAACGAATCCACGTTTTTTCACGTGTGAAATGGTCTGTGACGAGACAGACAACTTATTTTGTACTCTAAGTATAGAAAAAACCTAGGGAAATGTCAATACGTCATAAATACGTCGTCAATACATTGTAAATACGTTACAGGTCAAATACCCATTTTACACGGTTCATAATCTTATTTAAGTCATCCTCGTTTATATTGCCGATATGTTGCTTTAATCGTACTTTGTTTACGGTCGTTAATTCTTCTACCTTTACCGCGGAAGTCTGAGCTAAAAAAGGATAAACTTCCTTTCGAAGAAAGTAATGTGTCTTGAAACGAGGCACTACTTTGGTTTTCCCTTTCCGATCTGTAACGGTTTTGGTTTTTAATTTTGTAGATAAAGGAGCTACCTTAACGTTTCCGGATGTGCGGTTAATCCAGTCATTAGAAAGAACAAGCACCGGCCGCTCTCCGTTTTGTTCTGTGCCGATATTTTCCCCGAGTTCACAAGTGAAAATAGCTCCTCGTATGATCGGGCGCTTCATCTGCGTTTGCTCATTCTCAATCCATTCGTTTGCTAAAGCAATCTTCTTTGGATGCCATTCATCTAGTTTTACCTTTTTGTCCACTTTGTTTAAACGTAATCGTTCGCGTTGAATAGCATCTGATTCCATTTTATTCCCCCCTTTCCCTTCGTTTTATCTTAATTAGGCGAGAAGACTCCCACTTCAACGAAGCGAAGCGGAGTAAGTGGGAGATGAATCGCCTTAACTATATTTTGCTGAAAATAGGA
>NZ_PIJF01000099.1:0-3451 GCF_002809985.1 Geobacillus sp. WSUCF-018B | reverse complement strand
ATGGTTTGGTCACCTTTACCATACAGGAAATTTCGCATTTTTTGTACCCTTGATCAGAAAACAACCTGATTGTCAAGTACATTTTGTGGTGAAGAGCCATTTATTTTAACAAATATTTATTATTATTATTATTATTACAATATTTGAAACTATTTTTCAATTATTATATAATTTAGTTCTATAAACAAAGTAAGATACGATTTATTTTCTTATGGTTGAAAAAGCGTGGATTATTCTTGTATTTGAATGATTATATATCCCGCTCTGAAATAACAAACGTGTCAGATCAACTTTTCAAAAAGCCGATCTTAAGTCAGCAAGCACCTAAGGTAATCGAGGACTATACAAGTTAAGGGCGTCTCTACGGGCATTCAGCTGTTACGAATACGTTTTTATAGAAGGGGTAATTGGCAATAACTTTTCAAAAAATATTGTCATCATAAGAAGGTAGCTTAGGCTACTTTTTCTTTCTCTTGGCATTGGAAAAGATTTTTAGACCTACCAAGGAGAATTCATATCATTTAAGACCAAATCGTAGTTTTCAATATAGTTTTTAAGTGATAAAAATTAGGGGGACTCTTTAATGATCAAGAGCATTAAATTTTTGCGTCATGAGAGATCATATCGGCGCTTATTTATTTCCGGATTCATCAGTGGAGTAGGGGATTGGTTCAACAATGTAGCTGTATTGAGTATTATATTAACTTTAACTGGTTCTAGTTTGGCTGTAGGAATTACTCTTGCCCTACGAGTTCTCCCGTATTTAGTATTTGGACCATTGGGTGGAATGGTTGCTGATAGAATCCCTAGAAAAATCATACTTGTAACTATGGACTTGACTAGGTCTGTGTTAGCTTTATCTTTTTTGTTTGTCAATTCTAAAGATCAAATCTGGATTGTATATGTGGTTACTTTCGGACTAGTTATCTTATCTACCTTCTATATACCAGCTCGGGCGGCTTCTATACCAACTTTGGTAAGAAAGGAAAATTTATTGACGGCAAACGCTTTGGATCAAACCAGTTTTGGAATTGTAATGATCATCGGTTCCGTTTTCGGTGCGTTTTTCACAGCTATATGGGGATTGCAGTTTGCTTTTACTTTCAATTCCGTTTCATTTCTTGTTTCTGCTCTTCTTACTATGGGGATTACTTTTCCACGTACCGGAACTAAATCCAATAAAATCACATATAAAGAGCAGATTAAATCATTTTTGTCTTTATGTAAAAAATCGCGTTTGCTTCGAGCTATTATTGTTTTGTCTGCCCTTTGGCCCGTAGGAGGTGGGGCAATCAATGTATTGTTAAGCGTTTACTCTTTTCAAGTCTTTGATATGGGGCAACAAGGTGTAGGAATATTTTACGGTTCACTTGGTTTGGGGTTTGTAATAGGCGGCATTTTTGCGGACTACATTTCACAAAATCTTAAAAAGATGGCAGCAGCGGGATTTATTTTAGAAGGAATATCTCTTTCAATTGTGAGTGTATCTCCATACTTCTCTTTAGCTTCATTAATGCTGTTTCTGGGTACAGTAGGTTCCAGCATAGGTATCGCAAGTACCAATACACTAGTAATGGAAGCTGTCAGCATCGATGAACAAGGTAAAGTCTTTGGTACGTTAGCTACACTGAGGAACAGCATTCTGGGAATTAGCATGTTTGTCGCAGGTTTGCTGTTAGAATGGATACAACCTCGTGTATTGGGCTTTTTGGGCGGTATTCTTATTACTATTGTAGGAGTGTTAGTGGGAATCCTATTGGTTACAGACCCATCTAAGCAAACATTCCAAGAAAAAAAGACATGCTGAACACCTAAGGTTTGCACATAAATCTGTCAAGTGGACAATGAAAAAAAAGATTATATTAAGCAGCGGCCTTTTCTCGGTATCAATCGTGGAAAGGTCGTTTAGTTTTTCTTGAAAATGATGGGTGATTGTAAAAATGAATATCTCTTGAATCGCTTGATAAGCTTGCTCGATCTTTTTGGGCACACTAAGTACAACTTCTATATCTTTAAATGTGAGGAGAAACATCGATACATGCGTTGTCATGGCAATTTACTTTTCGAGGATGGCTTCCTTGAATGTTAAGTTCTTTGATCTTGTTCTCATAGGATTTGATCATATACTGGAATCTTGATTGGAATGAGGAAGAGCGTTCTAACCCAACGGCTTCCCATTCAGTTGTTTCAGTGTATTCTCTACCAATTCAAGATCATTTTTTTCAGATAATTCCCTCGCAATAACTTACCACGAATCCTCTTTGTCCGTAGAAAGTCCGTTTTTTGCGGATCACGGATTGGGGATCTCTAGCTCCTTTATTAAAGTCGCACACAGTATATAAATCGTCAGTGAATGACTGTGGAATTATTTTTTACACCTATTTACATTGATATTTCATACAAACAAGCTGTTTCATACCAGATGGAAAACGTTTATCCTTTTCTGCAAAAGGGAGGAAACCGAATGATTGCCAAAAAGATACAACATCCTTAAGATCTTTGACAACGGCAATTCGAACCTCCGGCCACCCCACTGAAGTTGCCCATTGAAGAAAACCCTTTGTAACTTCGGTGCCATAACCTTTTCCTTGATACTTTTTATGAATTATCAGCAATCCCAACCAAGGCATCTGATCTACATCGGCCTTCTCCCAATATTCAAGAAAACCTATCATTTCCTGATCCATCTTTTTAAATATCCCCATAACTTGTCTGCCTGTTAGTTCTGCAATATGTAAATCCCGCAACATTTGTTCTTTCGTATAGGAGCCTTCCCCGTCAGTTGTACCTTCCGTCAAATTAACGTAATCTGGATTAGACATATAAATCTCATAGAGCGCATTTACATGAATAGATTCAATCGGTTTTATGAGAAGTCGGTCAGTCTCAAACATTATACCTCTCTCCTTCAATAAATTACGGTTTAACTCACTCATATTCTCATTTTCCCAAAATAACTCTGCTTTTCACAACTGAATAGTTAATTTTTTGTTATACATTAAAATTTCCCTTCTTCTTGAATTACTTTAGTAATTATACCATAATTTCCCTTAAAATAAACTGCCTGGTTTGCATCAATTATCCGTTGGTAAATTATCTATTTTTTGAGAATCCACTAGTTGGTGTTATGTCAAGAAAATGGACACGTTAAACAGAGAGAAATATCTGAACTTATGCAGCTACTTTGGTATTATCCCCTACAGGTAGAGAGAACATTCAATATGATGTTCTTAAGAGTTCTATTTGAGAGGGGATTTTTTATATTCAAGAAAGGACAAACTTTTAACACCTATTCCGAAGATCTGAAACGGGTAGTTCATTCTCTCTTATAACTAGTCATATAATATACATTGTGTGAGTAAAATATTTGTGGGTGACATTCCGAAATGATCCCCGACGAGGGTTGCGAACTTTTGTTCGCGACGCTCGTCGGGGCCACCAAGCGAAGCGC
>NZ_PIJF01000098.1:0-3537 GCF_002809985.1 Geobacillus sp. WSUCF-018B | reverse complement strand
ACGGCTCCCGCCCGGGGGCGAAATCCCGATGAAGCAAGAGCTCCAGACCGCCTTCGTTGAACAGCGACACATAATGGGAAACGGTTTGTCGGCACACGTGTTTAGTGCAAAATGAAAGTACAGAGTTCTGCAACAAAAAGTGCAGAGCTTCATGGCATAAAAAAAGGCTTGCCAGCTCCTAAAATACCCTCTACTGTTTAAGGTTGTGAAGAACAAAACAGTGGAGGTAATGAAAGGATGCTAGCAATGCCTGAAATTCATCATATCAAACATTTGCGTGAAAAGAAAGGGTTATCGCTTTCCGAAATTGTCCGTAGGACGGGATTTAACTGGAGAACAGTCAAGAAATATGCGGATGGAGACATTTCGGTCAGACAAAAAATAAAGAGAAAACGGGGAATGATGGAGGAAGAAGGATACAGTCAAATCATCTATGATTGGCTGGAGGAAGACGCGAAACTGCCAAGAAAGCAACGGCGGACGGGCAAGAAGATGTATGAGCAGTTAAAGCACGAACATGGATTTAAGGGGTCTTATCGAACCGTTTGCGCCTACGTTCAAAAACGAAGACCTCAGCTTAAGCTGAAGAAGGAACAGCGTTACGAGAGGCTGGAACACCATCCGGGGGAAGCGCAGGTGGATTTCGGCACCATGGCCGTTGTGACGAAGGAAGGAAAAGAGGAAGACCGATCCATTCTGATTTTGAGCTTTCCGTACAGCAACGCCGCGTATGCGTATCCATTGCCGGCGGAAAACAGCGAATGTTTTCTTTACGGGCTCACTCAGCTGTTTCGCCAAGCTGGAGGCGTCCCGAGAAAACTGCGCATCGACAATTTGGCGGCGGCGGTGGTTTCGATCCGAAAAGGAGGCGAACGTCAATATACGGAAGCATTTGAGCGATTCCGGCTTCATTACCGGTTTGACGTACAGGCGTGCAATCCGTATAGCGGACACGAAAAAGGGAATGTCGAACGGAAAGTTTACTATACTCGTCAACACTGCTTTGTCCCTGCTCCGTTGATCGAGGGGGATGAAGAACTGGCGGAGTGGCTGCATCGCAAGATGATCGAAGATCGAGCCCGACCCCACTATGAAAAAGGGAGAACCATTGAGGAATTATGGCAGGAAGAACAAAAGGAGTTGCTTGTCCTGCCGGAGAGAGATCTCCCGATCTTCTCCTTCCACCACGCCAATGTCAATAAATACGGGGAAGTAACGGTGGATGGGGAGACGTTTGTGGTTCATGGGATCCCGGTTCCCAACCGTATCCTTATCAAAAAGGAATGGGATCGTTTCATGGTTTTGTCCCAGAAAGGGGAGGTGTACCTGGAAGCGCCAAGGCCGTACACGAAAAAGCAACGGGAGCTCCCTTGGAAGGACATTTTGGCGGAATGGGCGCAAAAGCCTCGGGTAGTGGAGTATTCGCGGTTTCGAGTTTACTTGCCGGAGGCCATTAGGAAATACTTCATGGAACAACCGAAACAGACGGCATCACGCATTCGAGGGGTGCAAAAGCTGTTGGACCGGTACACCGTCTATGAGATCGCCCAGTGGCTTGACAAGTATCAACGGTGGGATTTGGCGCCCCATGAGATCGGGGTGTTGATGGAGGCGAAGCGTTCGGAGTATCCCGTGAAATGGGAAGAAGCCTATACCCCTTCCGTTTTAGTCGACTATGAAACCGATTTACATGTGTATGATCAACGTCTTTGTCCGTCAAGGGAAGGGGGAAGCCGGGCATGAAGATGGATGTAAAAGAGATTTGTAAAGCCCTGCATTTGGCGTACATCGCGGATCGATTCGAGGAGGTGGCCTACGAGACCAAGGAACAATTTTTGCGTGATGTGTTGGCGTTGGAGCTGTCGTTCCGTCAGAAAGCAAAACAGGCTCGATTGATCAAGAAGGCGAAGTTCCGGGAGTTGAAATGGCTCAAAGATTACGAATGGTCGGATCAGATTCATTGGCCGACCACGATCTCGAAGGAAGAACTTTGCGACCTTCGCTTTTTGGAGCAAAAACAGAACGTCCTGCTTTTAGGTTCGCCGGGAACAGGAAAAACCCATCTCGCCACCGCATTAGGATGAAAAGCGTGTGAACGGGGCCATGAAGTTCGGTTTTTCCGTGTCGCCGATCTTGTCGCCCAGCTCGAAGAGGCGTTAAAAGACGGCACCCTCGGACGGCTCAAACGGCAAATCGACACATGTGAGCTGTTGATTTTGGACGAACTCGGCTATGTACCTTTCCAAAAGCAGGGATCGGAACTGCTGTTTCACATCATTGCCGATTGTTATGAATGAAAAAGTGTCATCGTGACATCGAATTTAGAGTTTGGACAGTGGAATCGAGTGTTTGGGGACAACAGCCTGACGGCAGCGATGGTGGATCGTTTGGTCCATCACTCCCACATTCTCGCGTTTACGGGAGAGAGCTACCGCTTGCGACACGCGCTTTCTGCCGTTCAGTCGCTCCCTTCTCACTCGGTTGAAAGGTAAATTCATTGAGCCGGCAAGCCTATGTATTTTTTCTTGCAATTCTCTGCACTTTTTGCTTGCAAAAAACATGCGATTCGAGACTCTCACCCTATCGGCTGCACCCATACTAGACGCACTAAAAAAGAGAGCCGCGTCATTTTGATTTTACCGACGACTCTCTTCTTATGTAATCGATTCACATTCTAAAAATGGAAACATTGTAATGGAAAAGCTATAAAAGCTGACGGGCTCATTTTTATCCTCTAAACGAGGCCGCTCTTTTAAAAGAAACACTCACGTCGTTTGTCTGTTTGACCACAAATTTTAGTTTCAATCCTCTAAACGGGGTCAGTCTTTTAAAAGAGCACCTTCATTTTACCATTGATTTTCCAGGGCGGCAAGGGGCGGTTTTGCACACCACCGCAACCCCCTCGAAAAATAAAATGTTGTTATGCCCGAGTTCGACAGTCATTAGGCAAACAAAATGCCTCTCGCCCCTTGATACAAAAGGGATCGGAGGCATTTGGGCACACTTCGGGCGTGTATCTAGGTGCGAGGGTGGATGCCTAGAATCTTTGGAGGAGGTTCCAGCCCTAGAGCCGCAAGGAATAGCGCTTGTTTGGCCGTCAGTTCGGTTCGTTGATAAAGGTCGCCGTTTTTTGAAGAAAAATGTCCAAGCATGAGACGCTCGCATTCGTCTCTTACTTTCGGCCACGATTCATGAGTTCGGATCTCCACGATCCGAACCAGCAAGAGAGCCAGCCAACTGAGCAGCACATGCGCCCGGATACGGTCTTCCAAGCGATGATACATGGGGCGCAGCTCGAGTGTTGATTTCAACGTCCGAAAGGCCTGCTCGATATCCACCAGTTGCTTATACCCGAGCGCGACATCCTCGGCAGACAAGGTGTCATCGGAGGTTCGGATGAGATATTTGCCATCGTACTTTTCCGCTTCACGAACCGCTTGCTTGTCGATGCGAAGCGTTCCATCCTTCAATTGACGCAAGTATTTTCCGTAGGACGGATGGGAACGCAGCCGGCAGGTGGCCTTATGATGAGCTTCA
>NZ_PIJF01000097.1:0-3537 GCF_002809985.1 Geobacillus sp. WSUCF-018B | reverse complement strand
TGATGTGATCAAAAAACAGCTCCGTATCGCGTAAGGGGTACCCTGTTTGTCTCTCTAACCATGGAAATTATTGTAATGAAAAATGCTCATCTACAGTTGTTTACATAAGAGGGGGAAGACGATGAAAATCAGTGACTTTTCGATACGAAGACCGGTTTTTACGCTCGTTTCGATGATTTTAGTGTTGATTTTAGGAGCAGTGTCGCTGTTCAATATCCCGATGAAGCTGATCCCGGATATTAATCCGCCAGTCGGGGTGGTCGTAACGAGCTATCCAGGGGCGGGACCGAAGGAAGTGCTTGAGAAAGTCACGAAGCCGCTGGAGGCGAATTTGTCGACATTGCCTGGGCTAAAGTCGATCACATCGACATCGCAGGAAGGTTCTAATTTGATTTTGCTGCAGTTTTCGTGGTCGACATCGATTGATGATGTGCAAAACGATGTATTGCAGCGGATCGATCAGACGGCGCTTCCGGATGATGTCAACAAGCCGCGGTTTTTGAAGTTTGACCCGTCACAGTTCCCGATTATTCAGCTAACATTAACATCGAAGAAAGGGAACGAGGAACTTTTAAAACAATTAGCGGATCAGCTGCGAGCAGAGCTGACGAAGGTAGAAGGGGTCGCCAGTGTGAATGTTTCCGGCACGTTGACGAAAAACGTGCGGGTGCTGTTGGACCAGGAGAAATTAAAAACGTATAAGCTGAGCCAGCAAGATATTGCCAACTTTATCTCCGCCAACGATATTTCGCTTCCAGGCGAGACGGTCGTGATCGATGATAAGCAGTTAACGACCCGGATTATCAGCACGATCGACTCCATTGATACGTTAAAACAGCTCGTTGTCACGGTGAATCCGCTCAACGGCGAAAAAGTTCGTTTGCAAGATATCGCCGATATTGCGATTGTGCCGGAAAAAGAAGATACGATTACGCGCACGAACGAGAAGCCTTCTGTATTATTAAGCGTGCTGCAAAAAGCGGATGCCAATACAGCAGAAGTGTCGAAAGCGTTCGAAAAACGCTTGAACGAATTGTTGGATACGAAAAAATTTTCGGCGGTTCATGCGGATGTTTTATTTGACCAAGGCGATTTTATTCAGCGGACGATTCAGAACATTTTTCAGTCGCTCGTTCTTGGCGGAGTATTCGCGATGCTGGTGCTGTTTTTATTCTTGCGCAGTGCAAAAAGCCCGCTTATTATCGGCATCGCGATTCCGTATTCGGTCATCGTGACGTTTGTGTTAATGTATTTTGCTGATTTTACGTTAAACATGATGACGCTTGGCGGTCTTGCGCTCGGTATCGGAATGCTCGTCGATAACTCGATTGTCGTGATCGAAAATATTTACCGCCATTTATCAATGGGGAAAGATCCGAAACAAGCGGCAAGAGACGGGGTAAAAGAAGTCGGCGCTGCGATCACCGCGTCCACGTTGACAACGGTGGCCGTGTTTGTACCAGTCATTTTCATTACGGGATTAATCGGCGATTTGTTTACCGAATTTGCGTTAACGATTTCGTTTAGCTTGCTTGCGTCATTGTTCGTGGCATTGACGGTCGTGCCGATGCTGGCGAGCCGCTGGTTAAAACCGCCTCGCGAAAACATCGAGGAAAAACGCCAGTCTTCGCGCATGCTTGTCGGTCTGGACAAGATAGTGAGATGGTCGCTGCGCCATCGGATCATTGTGTTGTTGCTTGCGATCGGTACGTTAGCTTTCGGGTTATTTGGCGTTACGAAAGTCGGCATGCAGTTTTTGCCGAATACGGATGAAGGCTTTTTCTCCATCCGCGTCAACCTTGCCAACGGCAGCGCCCTCCGCGAAACGGAAAAGGTTGTTTCTGCCATTGAAGACGAGTTGAAAAAAGTAAAAGAAATTGATGCGTATGTCAGCTTAATCGGCTCGACGCAGGAGCAGGCGTTCCGCGGTACATCGCAAAGCAATGTTGCTGAAATATATGTGAAAATGAAAGACTTGGACGAGCGAGACCGTTCCGTATTTGACGTTGTCGATGACATAAAGAACGATATGGAACAGGCAGCGAAAAAAGCGAATCAAACGGCGGAAGTATCGATCAACTTGCAATCGACTGCAGGAAGTACGCCGAATACGCTTGTGTTCAGCGTGAAAGATACGAATGAAGCGCGGCTGGAAAAAGCGGTGGAAAAAATATACGACCGCTTAAGCAAACTCGATGAAGTGAACGAACTGACGACCGATATTTCGGAAACAGTCGACGAAATTCAAATCAAAGTCGATCGCGAAAAAGCGCTCGCGCAAGGGTTTACTCCAGCGCAAGTGGCGACGATGGTCAACGATATGACACGCGGTGTGACGGCGACACGCATGCTTGATAAAGAGTCGAATTTGTACAACGTTAACGTCGAATACGACGAATCGGTGAAAAACTCGGTCGACAATTTGAAAAAACTGCTGATCAAAAAGCAAGACGGCACGTTTATTCCGCTTGGCGACATTGCGGATATTACGATCGGGAAAAGCCCGGTTCAAATTCATCGCATCGATGAGCAATACGCCGTTCAGTTTACATTAAAATACAAAAACACGACGAATTTAGGGGAGATGTCCGCGATTGTCGATAAAGAAATCGCGAAATTGCATCTTCCGGAAGAGACGGAAATCGTCTTTGGCGGCGACCGCGAATTGTTAGAATCGGCGTTGGGTGATTTGCTGCTTGCCTTTGCCTTAGCGATTACGTTCGTGTACCTTGTCATGGCGGCGCAATTTGAATCGCTGAAATATCCGTTTGTCATTATGTTCACCGTGCCGCTGATGGCCATCGGTGTCGCGCTTGGCTTAATGGCAACGAAAACGCCAGTTAGCGTTATGGCGATTATCGGCGTCATCGTACTTGCGGGTATCGTCGTCAACAACGCGATCGTGATTGTTGATTACATTAATCAAATGAAAGAAAAAGGTTTGGCGAGCTACGATGCGATTGTCACATCGGTGAAATTGCGCGTCCGTCCGATTTTGATGACGGCCTTGACAACGATTTTAGGGTTGCTGCCGCTGGCGTTTGGCATTGGCGAAGGAGCGGAAATGAACCAGCCATTGGCCATCACCGTCATCGGCGGCTTAATTAGCAGCACCTTTTTGACATTGTTCGTCATCCCTGTCGTATACAGTTTGTTTGATAAGGAAACGAGAAAAATGAAGCATAGCGGTTAAAGAAAACGATCTCCCAGCCTCGATTGGGAGGTCGTTTTTTATGGAAACGTACAAAGGAATTTCATATTATATGAAGAAAGAATTGTAATACATTTCCGTTTTGCACTCCGCAAAGTGCTACTTGCTTAGAAAAAGCGGAGACATTACTATATATTTTTGGATCGTTTGTTCAAAAGAAAATATGGCATGATGCGGTTTTTTCGCTAGCACCTTACTTGATTCTTGATGCCAACTTGTTAATATATCTATATACATGCAACATGAAGAGTTAACTTCTCAGTCATCCTGCACACCCTAAGCGCTGCAGCACTTCCTCCGGACGTTCGTGGATGTAGTTGACAAAC
>NZ_PIJF01000096.1:0-3575 GCF_002809985.1 Geobacillus sp. WSUCF-018B | reverse complement strand
GCTGCTCGGTTTTACATCCGAACGGGCATGGCATCGTTTTGTCACGGGAAATTTGTTCACAAACGGCTCGTTTCTTGAACGCTCCCGATACAACCGCCGCTGCCGGGCGCTTGGTTTCGCGGTCAAATGGATTCGTCATGAACTGGCGAAACGTGGCCAACACCATGCTAGACATTGTCGACAGTTTGCCTCTTCCATTGTGCCATCCCGCGAGAATGCAGCGCGTCAAGCGATTTCGAGGGATCGCGGATATGGGGTATTGTGCTTCCAAAACGCAATGGTACTACGGTTTCAAGCTGCACCTTCAAGTGACCAATCAAGGGCTGGCCATGGGCTATGTCGTGACGGAAGCGTCCTACCACGACGTCAAAGCCGCTGAAACGGTGATGACTCCAATCCCTCATCCCTACAACTTTGGGGACAAAGGATACATCAGCCGCGCTCTTCGAGAAAAGCTGTACGAAGAACACCAAGCTACGTTCTGGACACCGTCTCGACACAATCAAAAGCACGGCCCATCCAAAGCATGGGAAGAATGGATCCGAAAAAAACGCAAAGTCATCGAGACAGTGTTTTCGATTCTCGTAGACCAATACCGGATCACCGACATTCGAGCGAATTCCATTGCCGGGTTTGAAGTGGCACTCGATGGCATCTTATTGGCGTATTCCCTGGTCACACTAGGGCTAGTTGAGCGCTGACGCTCAACTAGCACCATGGGTTATAAAAAAATGGTATCCTGTAATCGCTACGAGGAGGTGAATCCATGCCGACGATCACACTAAGGCTGGAACTGCACAAGCCGACGAAAACCAAACAAGACATGTATGAACGGATGACAAAAGTGAATACCGCGTTTGCGAATTGGCTGTTGAATCATCCCGAGCTGAATCAAGCAACGAGCAAACTATTTAAAGAGTTTTCGTCGCAGCGGTTTCCTTCCGCCGTCGTCAATCAGACGATTCGAGAAGTGAAGTCCCAAAAGAAAAATCAGAAAACACATAATTTTCAAACGTTATGGTGTTGCTTTAACAATCAAAACGTAAAGGTGGAAAAGAAAGGAGCGTTCTACACGGTTTCCTTCCCCACACTGGAGAAGCGAATTGGCGTGCCAGTGGTTGCGCGCCCCTACCAAGAAGCGTGGCTGAATCGGCTGCTGGACGGAACCGTCAAACAAGGGGCCGCCAAGCTCTACAAAAAGAGAAAGAAATGGTACTTGGCTGTTGCGGTCACATTTGAAGTGGAACCGCGACACGAAACAAAGGTGATGGGAGTTGATTTAGGGCTTCGCTATATCGCCGTGGCCAGCGTGGGAACGAAATCGTGGTTTTTCAAAGGGAACCAATGCGCCTTTGTGCGCCGACGCTATGCGGCTTTGCGGCGAACGTTGGGCAAAGCCAAGAAGCTCCAGATGATTCGCAAAATCGGCCGCAAAGAGTCCCGCTGGATGAAGGATCAAAATCACAAAATCAGCCGTCAAATCGTGAATGTTGCGCTCGCCAACGGTGTTGGCGTGATTCGGATGGAAGATTTGACAGGCATTCGGAAACGGGCAACATCGGCTAAAGAAGCAGGACGAAGCCTTCATTCTTGGGCATTTCACCAACTACAAACGATGATTGCCTATAAGGCCGAAATGGCAGGCATTCGGGTGGAGTGGGTGAATCCAACTTATACGAGCCAAACGTGTAAATGTGGACATCGAGAGAAAGCGAACCGAAACGGCATCTGCTTCCGATGCCAAAGGTGTGGATACACTCTCCACGCCGACTTGAATGGCGCCATCAACATCGCCAAAGCGATTTCGGGCTTCGCCTCCTAACCTAGCGCACTGGTCACAGGTGCGCCGCCCATCGGGGTACACTCTAACCCGATGGGACGGGGTGATGACACACCCCTAAACTTGGGCGTTGTCCGAACCAGAAATGGAGGAGGACGCGAACGACCCAAGAATCCCACGGCTTTAGCCGTGTGGAGTGTCAAAGCGGCTAGGAAAAGCGTTAATGCTGCCGATTGCCGTATTGCCGGCGGCGGGATTGCTGCTTCGGCTTGGCCAGCCTGATTTATTGAATATTCCGTTTATCGCCGCCGCAGGCGATGCGGTATTTTCCAACTTAGCGTTGATTTTCGCCATCGGCGTGGCGATCGGTTTTGCGAAAGACGGCAACGGCGCGGCGGCGCTTGCTGGGGCGATCGGCTACTTTGTCTTGACAAAAGGGGCCGCCGCGATTGATAAGGACATCAATATGTCCGTATTAGGCGGCATCATCTCCGGAGTGATCGCCGGGCTTTTATACAACCGTTACCATGATATCAAGTTGCCCGACTGGCTAGGCTTCTTCGGCGGACGGCGGTTTGTGCCGATCGTGACATCGCTTGTCATGCTCGTGCTTGCCTTGATTTTTGGCTATGTATGGCCGCCGATTCAAGACGGCATCAACGCGGTCGGCCATTGGATCGTCGGCGCCGGGGCGGTTGGCGTCGGCATTTTCGGGTTCCTCAACCGGCTGCTCATTCCAGTCGGATTGCACCATGTGTTAAAACAATCGATTCAAGCGTCAGAAGGCAGGGTGATCGTCGCGGAAGTCGTCGGGGAATTTGCGCCGCTGTATCCGGCGGTCACCAACGCCGAACTGGCCACGGCGTTTGGGGCGGATTTGCCGACGATGAAACATTTTTTCGATCGCGGCGTATTACAGAATGAGGGTACGGCGCCTTGTTAAGGCAAAACGCCGTTCATCCGCCAATAGGCGGGCGCCGATAAAACGTGGAAGGAGCCGGAGGAACATGAGCATGTTTGGAAAAGTCGCCGCCGATGTGCTTGGGTTAAGCGACATCGGTGCGGTCATTCAGCCGAAAGACTATGACAAAGTCGATGCCGATGATTATGTGATGCACGAGGATGGGGAGAAAATCTATTTTCTTATCAAATCAAAATCGGATGAGTATTGCTTCACCAACCGCGCGCTCATTCATTTGGACGGCACGAGCGCCGCGAGCAAAAAACGGACGCTGCGCCGCTACGATTACTACAAGCATCCGATTTCCGACGTATCGCTCGAAACGGCCGGGACGGTCGATTTGGATGCGGAAATTAAATTTAAAATTGGACCGCATTCCTACTCCATTGATGTGCATAAAAAGCATATTGAGGAACTGAAAGATTTGTATAAATCGCTGCTGGCGATCGCGGACATTTGCCATGAAAACGAAACGAAGTTCAACTATGCGGAGCGGAGTTTGGAACTGGCGGCCAAGGTGTTGGCCAACATGCGCGGTGACGGCGCCAATGTGTCGGCGGATTTTCAAGCCGTGAATGAATACGCTTTTCGCTGGCTGACGGAAGCGAAAAAGAACTATACGGTGAAGGATTTCGGCTTTGTGTTTGACAAATATATTCAACAGTGACGAGATGAAGGTTGTATCGGGGAAAGACGCCGTGCCAGAGGCGAGGTATCTTTCCTTAACCCGTGGTGCTATATAAGTTGAAACTTTGTTTTACATCCAGTAGAGCGCCCACCGCATTCTATCAAAATGACTTGTTATGAAGGAAAACAGAATCGAACAATCGGAAA
>NZ_PIJF01000095.1:0-3729 GCF_002809985.1 Geobacillus sp. WSUCF-018B | reverse complement strand
AGTTCTTTCCGCTACCTAGGGCATTTTCTATGACCGAAATGCCCTATTTGTGCTGGGCTTTTTTATACACTAGCACTGGGGTGAATAGTTACTTTTATATAAATGAAAATTCTTAAATTAACGAAAAAGATGGAGTAGATTTATCAATAAGTTTTTAAAAGAGGGGTGACGAACAATTTATCTAACGAAGGAACAGATTCCTATTCATGAGAATCATGAAAAACTCATGTCGCTAACAGGGATTTCAGAAAAAATAGTTGTAGAACCGTATTATTTTCAAAACAATATTCCTGGTGCGCCGAACGATTGCTATCTTAGGGAAGGTGCTGTCAAACGTCTTTTGAAAGCGGTTCACTTCCTGCCTGTGGATCATTATTTTATCGTTTTTGACGCCTGGCGACCTTATAAAGTTCAGTTAGCACTGTATCGACAATTCGAAAAGCAATTACAGTTAAAAGGTTTAGCAGGGAATGAACTGAAAAAAGAATTGACGAAGTATGTGGACAGACCGTCGGAGGATCCGATGCGACCATCCAATCATTTAACTGGTGGTGCGATTGATTTAACCATTGCGAATAAACACGGTCCGCTGAATATGGGGTCCAAATTTGATGAATTTACGGAGATGTCAAGAACGGACTATTTTGAACAAATTAAAAATCCAAGTCCATTAGATAGGGAGATTAAAGAGAATCGCAAGCTATTAAAAAGCATTATGGAAAAGGCCGGATTTACAAATTACGACGAAGAATGGTGGCACTATGACTACGGCAATCAAAATTGGGCACTGAAAACGGGAAATGAAGCCATTTATGGTGGTGTATTGGAATTGGCTGGGCATCGAATCACTTACTAATTCCTGCGCCTTCAGGTTTGAAAAAGTGCCGAAAGGGTGCTTACTGAAATGCAAATTCGAGTACTCGCGATCGGACCTCGCGATATTGAAAAAATGATTATGAATGTGGAGAAGGAATATCCGGAATTATCCATCCATTATGCTACCTACCATAATGAAGAGGAAGTCATTGAAATCGTGAAAAAGTATGGAGCGGGTTTTCAAATCATTTTGTTTGCCGGCTCGCTGCCTTACAAAATCGCTAAAAATAATTTAAAACTTGATCAATCGATATTCTTTATCCCTTTTGAAGGAACCGCTTTATACCGGGCCTTATTTCAATTAGCCTTAAATGGGAAGTACGATTTGCAAAATGGAACACTGAACATAAGTATTGATAATCTACAAAAATATGAAGTAGAAGAAAGTTTGGAAGAATTGGAGATCAGAGTACAAAACATTTATTATGATACACATTCAGAAGAATTTCATATTGAAAAAACGACTCGATTTCATTATGAATTGTGGAAAAACGGTCAAATCGATACCGCTATTACATGTGTGGGGTTAATATATGAACGATTAATAGAACTCGGTGTACCTGCAGTAAGGGTCCTTCCGACAAGGAATGCGGTAAGAAACACATTACAGATCGTGTTAATGGAAGCACAGAAACTGAAAAAGCAAAATTCACACATTGCGATAGGGATTGTCGATTTAAAAGAGATTTTCGAACAAGATGATTTAACGGAATATCAATTGCAACGAAGATTACTGGCTTTGCAGCAAAGTTTAGTAGATTACGGGGAAAAGACACAGGCCATTATCAAATGGATCGATCGCCGTGAATTAAGATTTATCACCACCCGCGAAGCCTTACAATTAGATGATCAGCAACATTCCAACGAGCTTACATTGATCCATGATATTTTTCAAAAAACAGAAAGAAAAGTTCAGCTCGGTATCGGAATCGGAAGATCAACAAATGAGGCGGAAATGTATGCGTTGGAAGCGCTAAAAAAAGCGAAAGCGTCCAATACAGATTATATAATTTATGATGCAAACGGCAAAATTTATGGTCCGGTTATGCAATCAGGAATTTTAAGCTATTCGCTGTGGAATGATAATGAAAAAGTTTTAGAAATTGCTCAAAAAGCAAATGTGAGTAGTTCGACCATCAACCGTATTCTCTCTTTTTTCAAAATTCATGGCAAAAATTCGGTAACTGCCATAGAATTAGCGAAGGGCTTAAGAATTACGCCAAGAAGTGCGCGGCGGCTGTTAAGTCGATTAGAACAAGCTGGGTTGGTATCAGTTACAGGTGAGGAGCAGCCAGTCAATCGAGGAAGACCGCGGCAAATTTATTCACTTCTTTTAGATCAATGGTCAATGCACTGAGGTTTGATAAAAAATGGAGGGTTGGGAAATGACGAATACATTGATTCAATCGGATGATACATGGATTCTTTGGGCGATTCTAGTGGGCTGGGCAGCGATCAGTATTTATTTAGAGCAAAAATATCAATGGGCTGCCAAAATATCCGGAGCGATCATTGCGCTTGTTGGTGCGATGATTTTGGCCAACTTGAATATCATTCCTACTGAATCAGCGGTGTATGATACGGTCTGGTCGTATGTCATCCCGCTAGCAATCCCGTTACTCCTTTTTCAAACGAATATAATGAAAATCTGGCGTGAAAGTGGTAGATTAGTGGTAATTTTCTTAATTAGTTCAGTCGGAACTGTGGCAGGCGCTATTATCTCCTTCTTTTTACTCAAAGACCATATTCCTTTACTATATAAGATTTCTGCGATGATGACAGGTTCTTATATTGGTGGTGGCGTAAACTTTGTTGCGATGGCCGCAAAATTCGAAACACCAAGTGAGCTCGTATCCGCGACGGTCGTTGCCGATAATATGGTGATGGCACTTTATTTCTTGGGGTTGATCTTGATTCCATCATTAACGTTTTTCCGGAAATATTTTAAGACCCCGTACATCGATGAGTTGGAAAGCAATGTGAAAGGAGATGAAAACCACGCGGCATCCTACTGGAAGAGAAAAGATATCTCCTTGCTCGATATCGCAAAAGCCGTCGGGACGACATTTGTCATTGTCGCCATCTCATTTACAATTGCCGGTTTCTTGGATGAATTGATTCCATCTGGTGAGGATGCGAACGTATTTTTAAATATTTTAAATGGAATATTAGGTGATAACTACTTAATGTTAACGACGATTACACTGCTTGCGGTCACTCTGTTCCCGCGTTACTTTGAAAATATCCATGGAACTCAGGAAATCGGTACATTTTTAATTTATATTTTCTTCGTCGTGATCGGTGTACCGGCTTCCATTCAAGTCATCTTACAAAATGCACCGCTCATCTTCGTATTATGTGCTTTGATGGTGATTATCAACATGATCATTTCCTTCGGTATTGGGAAAATCTTTAAATTTTCACTGGAAGAAATTATTCTGGCGAGCAATGCAAATATCGGTGGACCAACAACGGCCGCAGCTATGGCGATTTCAAAAGGCTGGATCAAATTAGTCGGACCGATTATGCTTGTGGGTACTTTAGGTTATATTATCGGAAACTATATAGGATCGGCAGTTGGGGCTTGGTTAAGTACTTTATAAATGAACAACGGGTAATACGTAGAGGGAATTCTACGCGATTACCCGTATTTTTGTTATAACTACATGTTTGAACTTATATTTTGCAGCATCAGCTTCTCATTTCACGTGATCTGACGTCGGCTAGGAGTGATCGTTGTTTTTCACCCGCCTTCTAGAAGGCCGGTGAATTAATGGGGCATAGACTTCCCACATGTCGAATTTTGGAGGCCATTCTCCCCGCCGTTTGGCGCCAAAGGATGGGAAGACGAGC
>NZ_PIJF01000094.1:0-3954 GCF_002809985.1 Geobacillus sp. WSUCF-018B | reverse complement strand
ACATGCGATTCACCTCCTTGTCTATCAATATTCACATCATAGACAAGGAAAGAAGAAAATATTCAGCTCACTTTATGATGTGGCTGAATAGTTACATATAAAATTATATTTCCAGAATTAATTTTTATAGTCAACGTCCTTAAATAGACCGAAATTAAAAATCACCCGTGGTGCTAATTAAGCCTTAACGTTCAACTAGCCCGAGAACAACAAGCCAGTAAAATATCATCCAGTGCCGTTTCAAATCCAGAAACCGATTTCGCTCGAATCTCGGTAATCCGATGCAATCCACTAAAATCGCGGTTTCCACCACTTTACGTTTTCGCTTCGTCCACTGTTTCCATACATCCGATTGGCGAATTCGCAGATTTTCTCGAACGGGCGCCTAAAAAGCGATTCGGTGCTCTTCGTACAGCTTCTTTTGCAGCTTTTGGCTGATATCCTCTTTGTCACCGAAGTTATGCGGATGTAGAAGTTGCGTCACGGCGGTGTTTGGTTCGATCTGCTATAAAATGAAAGTGCTCTTGCAATGGGAACTTCTCCTTTTGATGTTTGGTTGCACTTTCATTTTAAGAAGATCCTCTCATACAAAAGTTATTTTTTATGCTTGTCTGATTTTATCTAGCACCACGGGTTAGTATTTTAGAATGTCTCTATATTCCCCTCTCCCATCATCCCCACAACTTCTCGAAACACGGTTGATGGCTGTTTGCGAAGCAGTTTAGCGGCAATCGTTTTTTGCTTCGTGCCGTCCATGATTGTGAGTAGGCCGTCTTCAAGGTGGATGAGCAAGTTTTTGACACAGTATGCCGTGATTTTTGACGCCTGATCCAAGTAACGGGCGTCAAGGTCGAATCGGACACGATCAGACAGCCGCCGCAGCAAGCGCCAAAGGGCAATTTCCTCGCTTGATTTCATGAACAGCTCGGGCAGCTCTTTTGCTTGTTTGATTGTATTAAGCGTCGTCATCGCATAGACGGCGATGACGTAGCTGACCCGACTACCGAGCCGCAAACCATTCTTGTCCGCCTGACAGCGGCGCGACGGTTGGCAAGCTGCGCAAAAAGTCAAGATGGTCGAGCCGGACGCGATTGAACTCGATCGTATTCGCCCGATCGAGCACTTTTTTGCTAAAGGGGTGGGTTGTTTCGTCCATGTTGACGGTGCCGATGATATAGACGTTTGACGGGAGAAAGAGATCACGCCCCGCCGTTTCTTTCGGCAGCAGCCGCGATGAAACCATGCGCCCATTTTCCCAACGGCGGCTTTCCATCACGCTTAAGACGTCGCTGAAATAATGTTCGACACGGGCGAGGTTCATTTCATCGAGCACAACGAAATATGGCTTGTCCGGATGGTTCTCGGCTTCGGTGATGACATTGGTGAGCGGCCCGGGCTTGAAATCGCTCTTAATGTCGACATAGCCGAGCAAGTCAGAGCCGTCGTTCCAGTCTGGACGGACCGGAATTAAGGTGAACCGCCCGTTGTCCTCCGTCGCGCCGACGCTTTCAGCCAGCCATTGGGCGATTTTCGTTTTTCCAGTTCCGGAAATGCCGCACAAAATGACAAACGGTTTTGTTTTTAACGATAAAATGAGATTCATCACTTCTTCTTGCGTATAGTAAAACCCTTTAGCGGTTATGTAGGAATGAATATGCTCGACAACTGCCCGATCAGAGAGCGATGGCTCGATCGATCTCATCCTTTCCGTTTCCACATATTGTCGATAATAGTCCATCATCGTTTTCAAGTCGCTCACAAGTTGTTCATCGGGCGGCAGGTTGTCAAACGAATAGACCACATACGCAGCCACCGACCGTTCGTATTCTTTCGCCCGTTTGCTTTGACCAAGACGGATGGCGCTATCGGTTTGCACACGCCCTCTAGCAGGAATGCGCTGACGGATCTCTTTCTTCACCCGCTCCATTTCGTCTCTTGGCGTTTCTGTCACTCCTTGGGCGAGCGTCAAATAGAGCCGGCGCATATCCTCACTGAACAAGTAGACGAGATAATAGCCGCGTTGCGTCGAATCCGTTACTTTCTGATCCATCACCGCCACCCATGGCACATCGGTCCACACTCCCTGGCCGACTGAGCCTTTGACGATATATCGGTCGGGCTCAACAAACGGAAGCGTTTTTATCTTTTCCGGAATCGCCTTGGTCACAAGTTGAAACGCCCGCCGCTCTTTGGACAGTTTTTCACGTTTTTCTTCCTCGTAAATGGCCATCACTTGGCGGAAAAGATCACGCAATGACATCGGAAATGTCTCCTTCTCGCAATTTTTTCTTCTTTTCTATTTTTCTTCTATTCTACTAAAAAAGCGGCTTCTCCCACTAGCAGGAGAGCCGCTTTATGCACCAATACACAGAACGTTGCTGTTTTTTACTTCCAAACGATGCCTTCCTTTGCGTCCGCGCGAACAAAGCGAGCAGTCGCCACACCCAATGATTGATGAGAACTCACACTTCCCAACGCGCGAGGACAGGTAATCGGAGGATGTGGGGCAAAAAAAAACGTCCTGAGATATGGCGCTCATTTCTCAAGCTGCTTGTGTTCTATTCAGCTGCGAGAGCATCGGCCTTTGTTCGGTGCACAGTGCCGCGCGGGTGCTGCGGGGGCGCATAGATGGAATAGAGCTTGAGCGGGATCGTTCCGGTGTTGATGACATTATGCCATGTTCCCGCTGGGACCATGATCGCAGAACCGGCACGTACGTTTTTCTCAAACGTTAATTCCTCTTTTCTCTTGCCCATTCGGATGATTCCTTCCCCTTGTTCAATGCGCAAAAATTGATCGACATGAGGATGAATTTCTAATCCGATATCTTCCCCGACATGCAAGCTCATTAATGTCACTTGCAAATGTGGTCCGGTCCATAAAGCGATACGGTACGCATCATTTTGTTTCGCCGCCTCGCTGATCGAGATGACAAACGGCTCCGGCCCATAATCGTTTAGCTTGATATTCTCTCTGTACGGAACCAGACCGTAAGGCGGCCTGCCGTGATCGTGCACGGGCGGATAAACATAAACCGGATACGGATGCACATATGGGTAGACAGAAGGATAGGAAGGTAAAAAAGGAACGGTATACATGGCTCCACCTCTTCGATGATTGATCATGGTCATCTTATGCACAGCTACGAAGATGTTGACTTTTGTTTTTATGCGCCGCCTGCTCACAAAACAGCCATACGCCATGGCTGTGCCCGATGACAGGTGTTCTCCGCTGTCAGGACGCTTCTTCCTTTGCATTGGGAGGGATGGCGGGATACGTCCTGTGATGGTGGCATCTCCAAAAACAGCAAAAAAGACCGTTGATGAAAAACATCGATTCCTTTCACACTCTGCCCATTTCGAAAAGGGAAGCTTCTCCGTTCGAGATGATGAAGGGGAGTGGATATGCTACAATGAAGATAAGGTGATCGGCGCAGGCATGCGTGACGGCGGGACGCTGGAAGCTTTTTCTGAATGGGCTAGTGTCAAAAAGTGCTATGAAAAACCTACACAGGCCATCCCAGCATCGCCTGATGTGCTCAGATTCGCCCTTGAGCCCCCGTCCAAAGGGGCGACAGGGACAAAAAGAAGGCAATCGAACAGCCAGCCTTGCCGTGACTAAACTTTACCTTTTATGGAGGAATGGACAATGAAAGCTCCTGCCTTGTTTCTCGCTCACGGATCGCCGATGTTGGCGATCGAGGACCATGCCTATACATCCTTTCTGACAAAGCTCGGAGAAGGAATGTCCCCGAAGGCGATCGTCGTCTTTACAGCGCATTGGATGACGCGCAAGCCGACGGTTTCGGCAGTGGAAGGAACGTATGAGATGATTTATGATTTTTCCGGATTTCCACGCGAGCTGTATGAAGTGGTTTATCCGGCGCGCGGGTCGGTCGAGTGGGCGGAGCGCGTGCGCGAGCGTCTCGCTGGTGTGGCGGAAGTGGCCGTTGAT
>NZ_PIJF01000093.1:0-3961 GCF_002809985.1 Geobacillus sp. WSUCF-018B | reverse complement strand
TTTTCCGATTGTTCGATTCTGTTTTCCTTCATAACAAGTCATTTTGATAGAATGCGGTGGGCGCTCTACTGGATGTAAAACAAAGTTTCAACTTATATATATCAAAATACCGGAAAGATTATTTTATGGAATGACTCGGGATTTATCAAGTCAAGAATCTGGAACGATTAAGGTGAAGATTAAGGTAGACCAGAATGATGAGTATGATAAGCTTTTTCTTGAAACGAAAATCATTGAACAGATGAACGCACATTCGGCTTATCGCAATAAAAATTACCGCGTTGTTAATGTTCTTTCTCAAAACTCTGTTAAATCAATACCTTTGCAAATAGTGGATACATTTATGGGGATGGTTATATTTTTGTTAGAACAAAATTATCTTGAATCGTCCAATACTGCCAAGATAAAAAGTGATTTAATATACCGGTTCCTTATTGAAGGAAATAACTTAATGAAGTTTCAACAGCAAATCAAACTATATAAATGGACGGGACACGAAGAACTCACCTTTGTCAATATCAGCGACTATGTATCACCTTTTATGGCTTATAAAGCAGCATATGATTCACAAGAAATAATACGAATTCAAAAGATCATGGTTGAGAATCCAGCGATGCCTCTAAAAGAGCTTAGACTCAAGACAGGCTATCCGAATACCATGAAGAACACACTGATCGGATACAAGGATCAGATTGAAGGGCGGGGTAGGAATTATTCTATTTTATGATTCTCTTAGTTAGTTTTTTTTATCAATAAATATGAATCTTTGACACACAAAGAAAAGAAGGAGTTTTCCCATCATGGACGTTCGAATTCGGGCCATTTATGAAACCCGAGTTCGGCAGTCATGGCCGGCTGCATCTGTAAAATAGATCTGGAAAGGAGCGCCCGATGAGGATACGCAAATGTGCTAGAGCAGTGATCATCAATGAGCGAAACGAAATTCTTCTTCAGCAATTTGAATTTCGGGATGTAGTAGGGAACAAAGTGTTATGGGTTACTCCAGGAGGGGGCATTGAAGAAAACGAGACCCCAGCTGAAGCTTTAAAAAGGGAATTATACGAAGAACTAGGCATAGTGGTTGATCTTCTCGGTGGCCCCATATTCCAACTGGATGTATGGATTGAAGGAAAACAAGGTTCTTTTATTAGCCGGGAAATTTATTATCACGTTACGATCCAATCCGATACGGTGTTGTCTATCGAACATATAACAAAGAACGAAAAAGACACACTGAAAGGACTCAAATGGTGGAGCAAAGACGAATTGCAGAAAATCGACAACTTTGTGCCGCGTGAAATATTGAACTACATATAGTTTTCTGCTTTTCACTGCGCTGCGGTTGCAGCGAGTCGAGGGGGGAGTAGAGGGAATCGTGACGTTCCTTTCTCTACCCGTGGTGCTAGATAAACTTGATCAAGCATAAAAATAGCCCTTGCCTGCGGATCTCCTTAAAATGAAAGTGCGACCAAACATTGAAAAGGAGAATCCCCATGCAAGAGCACTTTCATTTTACTACAGATCGGGCCAAGATTCAAAAGCAATATGCCGCCATTTTCTTTTTTGTTTCTGCCCAACTTTCATGCATTCAGGTGCATCTTCAYCGTCGAAATCGCCATTTTAACACACATTGAGAAAGAAACAGTAAGGTAAAAAAGAATTGATACTTCTGCCACAAAAGGAATCAAAAAGAGACATCATTCTTAATATTTTCATTCTTCTGATGGTGCTGTGTAGATGCGGCATGGTTGTCTCTCATGGAAGAACGAATGAACTTCCATCATCTGTAGTGCCGCGAAATGCAGCATGGGTGGCTATGATTCAAAAAGTTATTATCAACAAAAAGGTGGGGGTAATAGTGTTAGACAAGAAAAAAGTAGGAAATATATTAGGTGTCACGTCTTTGTTTCCTGTAATCATAAGTATCATTATTTTCTATGTTGAAAGAGGTCCAGATGCTGATGTTTATTTCGTGATCACAATTTATGGCATCTTATCAATTATTGGTATTTTATTCGCTGTGTTCTCGTGGTTGATGACGAAACGTTTCTTTCTGCCAATTATCAGCTTGATAGGAAATGGAGCGGTTTTGGCCATTGCTTTTCTTTTGCTATTGGCAATGGGGATTAGTGAACCATAAAAAAATATTCTTATTCAAAGATTCTGCCCGTAGTTGCAATCTTTCTTTTTCTCCTGTAAATACACAAAAGTAGGTGGCATATAAAAATGGAAATGAGTAAGTTTATACTTCTTGGCGATATATTGATTATGAAAGTAAAGATTGATGGCGTTGATTATACATTTAGCATTAGGTGGAAAGCACCGTAGAAACCTTATGATGAAACTTGGGAACTTGTATCATATGCGAAAAATTCGACTGGTGAAAAAGATTTAAGTGAAGAACAAATTAAGAAGTTTATGGATACAGTTAATCCTAAAATGAATTGGAATATAGCAGATTTTCAAAAGTAAACTTCTTGAACTAACGGGTGTAATGAAAAATGCTCATCTACAGTGAAATGGTTGTAGTTTTGAAAGGGTTTATTTTACACGAAGGAAAAGTATTAATTGTACAACGCGCTAATGATGACGAAGTGGGCGGCGGAACGTGGGAGTTAGTCGGAGGGCAAATACACTTTGGAGAAGATTTAGAAGCGGCGCTGTTGCGAGAAATCCAAGAAGAAGTTGGATTGGATGTGACGGTGGAGCGGATTTTATATGCGACGACGTTTCAAACGCACGCAACGCGGCAAGTCGTCATTCTTACATACTTATGCAAAAGCGATCATCATGAAGTTGTTCTTTCGGAAGAGCATATCGATTATTGCTGGTCGACTAAAGAGAGAGTGCGTGAACTGCTGCCTCCGGCCATTCTTCACGACTTTGAAAGAAATGACGTGTTTTCGTTGGAAGAATGGGTATAGAGTAGAGATGGAAGATAGCTAAATGAGTTCAGTTCATGCCGAGTAAGATCCGCGGACCGCGCTATCCAAACAAGATGGTTTGACGGATTGATAAAAGATCAGGTGCTTTTTATCGGGTCACAATCTCAACTTCCAACACACAAACCATATCTACCAATTGCTTAATAAAATATTAATCGGGAGCTGATTCAGATGAGGGCATCACAGGAATTTATAAAGAAATTAGAAGAATTGTATCAAATCTATGAGAATGAGGTAAAAGAAAAATGGAAAGAAGGTCTGTTAGCTGATGACACGGCAAAAACATATCTGTGTCATTCGAGAAACTTTGTAAAATGGTGCCGAAATGAATTTGTTCCAGGTGGAAGAAACGAAAAGAAATAGTTGCAGTCACCATTGAAGTTGAAAAAGATTTCATTGCATCTGATGATGAACAATTTGATGAATATGTAAAATGGGAAGCTTCAGTTAATACAAGCTAAATTAGTATCTGCATATATCTCTATAAAATTTAGGTGAATCGTAATCTGATGTTAGATAACGAATATACGTTTCTGTAATATCGTTGAGCTGTACAGAGTAACCATGTTGAATTTAAGAAGTTCTCCAAACCGCGGAAAGGACTCATTATCGGGATTAAACTTGAGCAACTGTTATCCAGCCTGATTCTGCCTGCTGCCTGGCTGAGCTACCGAATCGAACCCTAGGAAACAGATCGGGAGAAAGAGTGGCAAGCCATTCTGGAGCATAAGGAATAAAGCGGCGTGATGAGACAGTACTTACACTTTACTGTCTCTTTTTTGTTTTGTGATTTATTTCCATTCATTAATTAAAGTGGGGAAGGTATTATTACGAATATTTTAATTTATATAGACAACAAGAACATTTGTTCTTATAATATATTTTAAATAAAAGTGCCGTTTATTCCGGGACGGGGCGATGCGACGCAAGAACAAACTGACGTCCAGAGCTTTTCCGTACTGGAGCCGTTTGCCGACGGATTCCGCAACTATCAAAAGAAAGAGTACAGCGTCGGT
>NZ_PIJF01000092.1:0-4039 GCF_002809985.1 Geobacillus sp. WSUCF-018B | reverse complement strand
TGATCCGCTCACGCTCCATTCCAACGATTTTTCTTCCTTTTTCGACATAAGCCCCCTAAATCCCTGCCTCAGGGTGTACTTTTTTCACCGGCCTTCTAGACATTCCTCTTTTTGATTGTCCAATGAACACCGGAGCGGCACTTCGTACAGTTGCTTGTTCAAGATGATCGCACCCCTCGCGAATTTTTACATAACGCGCATTATAGATCATCCTACAGTCATATGGGTCATACCAGTAATCGCCCCTTCATTCATCGAATACATTTCTAAATTACCATCTTACATTAAGTATAATTTCCAAAAATCCTGGCCATCCATCACTAATTTCTATTAACAGTGGATGTTAATTTAAGTGCGGCTGCCATATATAGCAAAGACGCGAAATAAAATAAACTCCCAATCGTTAAGAAATCGATGAGATAGCCGGTGGCAATGATGGCGATTGCTGGCCAAATCGATGTCCAAAAATGATAGTAACCAATTGTTTTTCCAGCGGTAGCGGGTTCAGTGAATCTGGAAAGGCTGGTCTTTTCTGTCGTTTTTTGAATGGCACCAAGCAATCCCATCACAATCTGGATAAAGTATATTTGCCATATTTCTGTTGAAATAGGAATCAATAACATCAACCCAGCCATCCCCCATGCATATACTAACAACATTATGCGATCGCCATAACGGTCCGTGAGCTTCCCAATCCATACATGGGATAAAGCCGCTGTCAAAGCAAATAAACCATAAGCCAAGCCGAATTGCGAATAGCTATCACCGATATTTCGAATAAATAATAAGTAAAATGGAAACACAATGCTGCCTGCTGTCATAACGAAACTTTGCGCTGCTACAAATCGTTGATAATTCATTTTCCATACTCCTTGTAGAAGAGATTGACGAAAACCTCATCGGGATCATATTGGCGTTTTTTTTCAAAAAACTCTTTGGCTCTTGGATAGGCCCTATGCAGTTGTTCTTTCGTTGGATACGGATAATAAGGGAGATAATAAGAACCTCGGTGATCTAAAGTAACATCAATCATCTTCCTCAAGACCTTTTGCGTCTTTTCTACTTCTTTTGCGCTTCGCCCCTGATTGATTAAGAGTACTAAGGCAAACATGTCTTCTTTCGCATACGAAAGAACCGCTTGCTTGTCTTCTTCCACATACCGTATGGTGATATTCAATAAATTCAAGTCCTCTCTTTTCAGAAGTTTCCGTAAATCATCGATATAAGAAGCGAATTCATCAACAGGAACAAAATATTCTTGAAGGATTTCTGTTCTGTTCGGGTTTTCATACTCCATGAATTGGCTTTCGGAGCGCATCACGTTATTTCTAGTAATGAGGTCGCCATTTTTGCTTTGGAAATAAGCAAGCTGTGTATCCCAGAGTATTTGCTTCCCCCAATCACTGTATCGTGATAATCCTAACAAAAATTTCGGCAAGGCAATGATCGTTTCTTTTTTCAATGGTTGATATTTTTCACGAAGGGATTGGTCTTCATACAATAAATAATTGGTCACATACATTTCTTTTAAGAAAGACTCAGGAGCAGCGGAAATGCGAGCCATATGCATCCGAATGGCAGGATTGGCTCGTACTTTCTCTTTAAAATAAGAGGCATAATCTTTGTAATCTATTTTATGGGTATACATTTGGTAAAGCTCGTCATCTGTCAATTTCAGTGTAACATCTAAAATAATCCCAAATAACCCATAGCCGCCGATGACAAGATTAAATAGTTCCGGATGTTGCGTTCGGCTTACTTCAATAATAGAACCATCGGCCTGCAGCAAACGGAATGATTCCACAGAATCCAACAAAGAGCCATAGCGAATATCTCGACCGTGGACATTCACACTCAATGAACCGCCAACGGTGAAAATATTTTGCGATTGCATGACTCGTATCGCCAAACCATCAGGATTTATGTGTTGTTGGATTTTTTCCCAAGTAATTCCGCTTTGAACGCGTATCATTTTTGCTTCTGGGTGATATGCTAAGATTTTATCGTACGATTTCATGTCAATCACGATCCCACCGGGGTAATAGGTATGTCCGCCCTGGCTGTGCTGCATGCCAGCCACAGAAATTTTTTCTCCTTGTTTGGCAGCCGCTTGAATCCATTCTTGAAGAGACCGTTCATCAGTAGCCGAGCGAATTTGTTTAATCGAAGTTGGCAGCAATTTTCCCGAATCCTCGACTATCAGCGGAAGTTGTGTGTAGCGGTATACCGAAAAAGAAAAGCCAAGGATATAAACGACTACCAATATAATCCAAGATCTGTTCATCCGAACCACCTCTCTATTTGCATCGCTTCTCTTACTGAAGATACAGTTCGACCATTCGCATACAATTATCCTTCTTGAAACAAATTTCGCAAAATTTATTCCATTATTTTTATGATACAATTCCAATAGTTAGAAATAGTTAATAGCTGGAGGGAATCTTGTGGATCAGACTTCTGACAAGCAACCGGTTGCGTTTGTTACAGGAGCTTCAAGCGGCTTTGGTTTGCTGACAAGTGTGGTACTTGCCGGCGAAGGCTATCGCGTGCTGGCTTCAATGAGAAACTTGAATAACAAAGGACGGCTGGAAGCGGCAGCTAAAAAAGCGGGTGTAACAGATCGGATTGAGATTGTCCAATTGGATGTGACCGATTTTTCCGCCGTAGAAACGGTGATTCAGGATGTGATTCGCCGTTACGGACGAATTGATCTGTTGGTGAACAATGCGGGTTATGCAGCGGGCGGCTTCACGGAGGAACTTGCTGTTGAAGAATGGCGGCGGCAATTTGAAACCAATTTTTTCGGTTTGGTGGCAGTAACGAAAGCTGTTTTACCGTCGATGAGGGAACGCAGAAGCGGCAAGATTGTAAATATAAGCAGTATCAGCGGACGAATCGGATTCCCTTCTATGGGACCTTATGTGGCATCTAAGTTTGCGGTGGAAGGATTCAGCGAATCTTTGCGTTTAGAGATGCTGCCGTATGGCGTTCATGTAGTTTTGATTGAGCCGGGGTCCTATAAAACAGATATCTGGTCAAAAGGGTTGGGAGCGGTAACGATCCATCCGAATTCTCCTTATGCGAAAGAGATGAAGGCGATTTTGAAATATGTCAATCAGGTTGCCGACACGGCACCTGCTCCGGATGAAGTGATCCGACAGATTGTGCAAGTGGCGAAGTCTCCCTATCCGAAATTGCGGTATCCGGTTGGCAAAGGCGTGAAATTAGGAATTGTCTTGAAACATGTGCTGCCGTGGAAGTGGTGGGAGCGGATGGTGACAAAACGGCTTTGGAAGGGAAAGTGATGCTGAGATTTTAGTTCAAAAACCACTCACATGAAAGAGGGATCAAAAATGGACAAAAAACTCGTTTGCTTCTTATGCACAGGTAACTCCTGCCTCTCTCAAATGGCGGAAGGTTTTCTATATAAATGCACCTTGAAAAGTTAACCTTTGCATCACGCTGCACACCCCAAGCATCGAAGCACCTCTTCCGGTTGTTGATCTATATATTCCATAAACCGGGCAATGGCTTGGTCAATATCCATTTGATCTTTGTGAAACACATTAGCAATGACCGCATCCTTGAGCCATTTCCACAAGCGTTCACAAGTCTAAGAAATATAAAAAAACAGCTTGCCCCTTAAACGGACAAGCTGCTTTTTTTGCCTGGTTAAACCGTGACCGACTCTTTGGCTTGTTTCAAATGAATGTCAAAGCGGTCGGCGTTCATCACTTTCACCCATGCGTTGATAAAGTCGCGGACGAATTTTTCGAGGTTGTCGTCTTGGGCGTAAAATTCGGCGTACGAGCGAAGGATCGAGTTGGCTCCGAAAATAAGGTCAACCCGGGTGGCCGTCCACCGCACTTCGCCCGTTTTCCGGTCGCGGATTTCATAAATGCCGCTGTCTGTCGGCACCCATTCATAGTTCATGTCGACTAAGTTGACAAAGAAGTCGTTCGTCAGCACCCCGACGCGATCAGTGAAAACCCCGTGCGGGAGATCGCGATAGTTCGCGCCCAATACCCGCAGACCGCCG
>NZ_PIJF01000091.1:468-4689 GCF_002809985.1 Geobacillus sp. WSUCF-018B | reverse complement strand
CAATCAGTTGAATCTCTTCATCCGAAACAAGTTTTTGCATCAAATTCGGGAGTGTGGTATGCTTGTTCATAGAGAGCACCTCCTGGGTTTGTTTGTGTCATTACTCACATTCTACAGGAAAGGTGCTCTTTTTTCTATACCCTTTGGATTTTATTGGATAATCAACACGCCTGCAGGAATGCTTCAAATTTGCGTTTTAAACATAATCCTTTATCATGATAAATCCAGTCGAAAATTCCTTAATGGTTTTTCTGCCGCTCATATATAAACGAATATGTTTTTCGTTTTTGGTTAAGTACACTTCAAATCCTCGAGCTTTTAAATGATTCTCTAATACCGCCAAAAATCCAAAGCTTCAACCAAGCTGTTTCTGCATCTGTAATCGCCTATCTCGTAGCCTTGATGCCTCTGTTGAAGATTGGTGTTCATGGTAGTAAGGAATTCATTTAAAATTCCAATCTTATTTCTTTTGCTTTACTGATGATTTTCTTGTTTGGGTCAACGACGTCACTCGTAATCATTTTCACCCATTGCACATCTTTCCCGTTCGGCTCTTTTAGAATAAACCCTAGATTACCTTGTTTCGTGCCGTTTCCTTCAATTTCCCCATGTAAGTTTTCAAGATAAATCTCTTTTTCCCAATCAAACTTCTCGCCTGTACTTGATTCCAATAAAGCTACCGGCGCGAAATTTACTTTCTGTGAAGATGTATTTTTGATCTCTACGAATACTTTGATAAAGTCGAACTGTTCCTCATGCGTTAAGGCGTGAAAATAATCAATAAGGCTGTAATCAGGAATTAAATGAATCACTTTCACGTCTTTAACTGTAAGTTGAATTGGTCCAACATTGTATGTCTTGTTTACGATTTTTATTTTCTTTAAAGTAGCTTCTCCCTTTTCATCTACATAATAATCACCTGGTCTTTGTAAATTCTGGTCATCTGTTACCTGCGGGTTTGAAATATATTCGTTTGTCTCTTTTGGTAGCTTATCTTGCTTTGTATCTTTGGTCGACTTATCCATTAGTTCGTTTTTTGTTTGCTGTTGAGTATCTGAATGAGGAGCCTTGTTTCCGTGATCTATATGTTGGCCGCATCCGACAAGCAAAGTTATCAGACTTGTAAGCAAAAATAGTTTTTTCATCATCGTTTGAACCTCCATATGCATATCAAAAAAGTTCCCGTTGCTTGAGTGGGCAACGGGATGTGTGTTCTTTTTTAATGCTTTTTGGATCACTACTTATCTTCAATGACAATGTTTTGTTTTCCTTTTCTTCCTAAAATATCAAAAATGATTTTGGCATGATCCGTGTTCTCTATTTGCCCAACGAAACGTTTACTTCCCGGACCGTATGCATAAACAGGAACGTCTTCCCCGGTATGGCCGCTTGTTGTCCAGCCAGTATGTGAACGTTTGTCAAAAATACGTTCGATCGCATCATCCACTCTTCTTACACCTTTATCCTTGTCCGTTTTCCCTTGTTCAGCGGCATCTTTCACAGATTGTATTTCTTCAGCCGTCAATTCCAAATCGATATACTTTTTCAACGTCTCTTCAACATCGGCACCATTGGCAATCTCTTGTGCCATAAAGTCAGGCGTGCGTTTTGCCGCTTTAATTGGCGCACCGAACCAATTATAAATGCCGTCTGCTCCAATGGAGTAACCACCGGTAGAGTGGTCAGCTGTAGCGATAACAAGCGTATGCTTGTCCTTTTTTGCAAACTCTATAGCCGCTTTGAATGCTTTTTCAAAATCCTCCATTTCACTCATCGCAGAAACAATATCGTTGTCGTGTCCCGCCCAGTCAATCTGGCTTCCTTCCACCATCAAGAAGAAACCATCTTTATCTTTGCTTAAACGCTTAATCGCCGATTTTGTCATTTCTTCCAGGGAAGGAATGTCTTTCGTTCGGTCGATCATTTTCGGAAGTCCTCTTGGCGCAAACAAACCAAGAACTTGTTCGTTTTGATCTTTTAATAATTCATTGCGATTCGTCACATAGCTGTATCCGTCTTTTTTGAATTCTTCCACAAGGTTACGATCCTTACGGATAAATAGATCGGTTCCTCCCCCTAGCAAAACATCGACTTTATGCTCGCCATTGATTAATTCATCATAGTAGTCATTGGCAATAGCATTCATATTTTTACGATGTTCATCATGAGCACCGAATGCTGCAGGAGTTGCGTGTGTAATTTCAGAAGTGGCTACAAGACCAGTTGCTTTACCTGCTGCTTTTGCAGCTTCAAGTACGGTTTTTACTTCTGAACCATCATTATCCACAGCAATGGCTGCATTATATGTTTTAATTCCAGCTGCCATCGCTGTCGCAGCGGAAGCAGAATCAGTTATATTTTCTGCAGGGTCTTCAGGATAAGTCATCTGTTGACCGACAAGATATTTGTCAAACTCTGTTCGCTCAACGAATTTTGTGTTTGGGTTGTCTTTTAAATAACGATATGCGGAAGTATAAGATACACCCATTCCGTCACCAATCATAAAAATGATATTTTTTACTTTTCCATGGTCATGATCTTTCTTTTCTTTTGCATCTGTTTCTGTGACGCTTCCCATTCCTAATAAACTTCCTAAAGCAATGGTAGAAACAACTGCCAAGGGTAAGATTTTTTTTCTGAACAATTTTAAACCCTCCTCAAAAATTTTTTTCAAGAACAATTGTATTGGAGAAATGTTAAGTCTTGTTTAGTCGAGTTTAATAATTGTGTAAAAAAGGGAATAATAGTGTTTTTGGCAAGTAGAAAATGTATGAAATGGCAATTAAAAATGCATACATACACTTGCCAAATTCCATGGTTAACGTTGAGAGATTAAGTCTTTGTATCGGTGACTTTCACCATTGAAGATGATTAAATGAGAATGATGAATCAGCCGATCAATGACGGCCTCTGTTAAAATGGGATCGCCAAAGACATTATTCCATTGGCTAAAAGGTAAATTGGTTGTCACAATGATGCTTTTGGTTTCATAACACATGGAAATAACTTGAAATAATAACTCTGCCCCCTGTTTATGCAATGGAATATAGCCCAATTCATCAAGAATCAAGAGATCCAACTTTTCGATTTGATTGAGAAATTTACCAAGGTCACCTTTTTCATTGGCCTCCAATAAAGCATTGACAATGGAGGCGGCCGTATAGAACTTCACTCTTTTTCCTTGTTTTTTCATCAAATTGAGGGCGATGAGAGTGGAAAGGAATGTTTTACCGGTTCCCACTCCGCCATAGAAGATAAGGTTTTCCTGATTTTTCGTAAACTCACCTTCTAAAATATAATCTTTTGTGATGCCTGGGGCTAGTTGAATCTCCCGCCAATCATAAGGTTTATTTGGAATTTTCGGCAATGTCGCCTGTTTTAGTAGTAAATTTATCCTTCTCTCATCTCGATGCTGCACTTCTCGTTCAAACAGCTTCAGTAAAAATTCCTCATTTGTTTCCGCATGGATGGTATGGTAATTGGCTGGAATCCAGCTTAATTTTAGTCTTTTGGCATATTCCTTATATTTTAATGCATTTGGCCTTTTGGCCATTAACGTAAGATATGGTTGCCATTTCATTGATTTTTGTTTTGTGCCATATAAACGCTCGTGCTTGATAATCAGCTCATGCTCTTCTGTTAAAATGGCAATCTCATGATAAGAGATCTTTGCCAAAACCTTTTGTTTGGCAAAACGGGGAGACGTGGAATATAAATTGTTTTCTAAATGGATGAAACCGTACTTATCAGCCGTGACCTGCTCATATCGGACACATTCAAATTCTTTGGCTGGCAATTGAAGAAATAACGCTTGTTCTTCTTCAAATAATTCAGCGATGAGTCGCTCCTTCTCATAATGCGGACGATTCCAGTCCTTCTCACATTTCTCCCATGTAACTATTCACTCCGATAGTAGTATGTAAAGAAGCGCAACACAAATAGGGCATCCCCGTAATAGAAAATGCCCTAAGTGGTAGAAAGAACGCGATCAAGCGTGTCACCCGTCAACAGAAGACATAACGAATCCCACACGTTTTTTTSGTGTTTCGTCAGTGTGGAAACGATGCTTCTTGCGATGCAAAACGACTGCGCGAAYGTTTCKTCRCGAAAYGTACCCGAAATGTTCTCTTTGACTTTGACCATGCGAAGATCGCGTTCGGCTTGGTTGTTRTCAAAGGGAACATGTACTTCACGTAAGAAACGCAGCGCTTCTTCCTTTCG
>NZ_PIJF01000091.1:0-367 GCF_002809985.1 Geobacillus sp. WSUCF-018B | reverse complement strand
CTCACGCAAATGGTGGGCATGACAAAGGGCATGGGTGGCATGTGTGTATTTCGGATACGTACCGAACGCATCGTGCATCATCGTCCCTTCATATCGGGGAAGAATCCCGATATCATCGGTCGCTTTTTTTCCACGAGAAGCGTGAGGAGCCAAGTATGTATATCTCGATGTACACGCGACATGCACCCATGCGAGTTTCCCATTGATGCGCAAACTCGTTTCATCGACATGCAGGATGTTGGATTCAAGTAAGGCGTCTTCGATGATGTCCATATTTGATTCCAGCGCTTCGCGTCCTCGTTTCACCATATTGGCAAGGGTTCCTGTACTAATCGAGTGTTGATATAACGCTTCGATTGTATCACTT
>NZ_PIJF01000010.1:0-64348 GCF_002809985.1 Geobacillus sp. WSUCF-018B | reverse complement strand
ACGAAGGAGCGCTCAACGGTCTCGACCATGCGGTGGTGCTGCTCGCTTGGAAAGCCAATCAGCCGATGACATCGGAACATCTTCACTGCGTCTTGAGCACCGACCGGGAGCTAAGCGATGAAGACATCTTGCGCCACTATGCCCAACGCTGGTCGATCGAATGTTTTTTTCGACAAGCTCGTGGGCGTAACCACCATTGTAAGTTCCTTTAGTTGGCCTCATCGCCTATTGGGTCGAATTTTGTCTCGCAAATGAAAACAAATTGAAACGTTCATGGCGGCGAAAGTTTGTTAAAATGTATAGGATAGAAATAAAATTCGAAAACGTGCCATACAATGAACATGCATGGCAAATATACGAGTCAGGTGATCGACATGGGGTTTGAACAGCAACTTGTTCATAAAACATTTTATGAGACGCTTGTCGAGACGGGGGAACGCGACGTTGTCCGCGCGCTTGGCGAGATGTTTTTCGCGGCGCATCGGGATGGCGCGGATTTGTCGTCGATTCGCTTTGCCCAAGGGGAAGTGTATTTCCACTGCCACGACTATGAAGCGGCCATTTTTAAATGGGAACAAGTCCAGCGCGATGATTTGCGCCGTTGGGCGCAAAAAAACATCGCCGACAGCTGCTATGAGCTTGGCCGTCTCGAGCTGGCCGAGGAGCTGTACCGTTCGATTGAGACGGACAGCGAAACGTTGCAGGCAGAAATCATGTTGCGTCTGTTTTCGCTCTACCGTGAGCTGGGGGAAAATGCGAAAGCGGATGATATGATTAAGCGCGGGGTGTCGCGGTATCCGGATTATCCGAATATGACCGAATGGGCGCGCGCCTTTTTCGAGGAGCAAGGTGATTGGGAAAGCGCCGTTGAGCTTGCGTTAGGAGAGACGTTGCGGACATCGGCGCGCCGTTGGGTCGACATCTTGATCGGTTATGTGGAACAAGGGCATGCGAGAGTGATGGCGCCTGAGCGGTTTTCACGCTGCCTGGCGCTGCTGTATGAAACGGATCGGGTGAAATTTGAGCGGCTCGTGCAGGCGCTATGGAACGGGTATCGAGATGGCGACCTTTATTTTTCGTGGCTGGCGGAGTGGAATCGTCTCTATGAGGAATTAGAGATCCGTCGCGACTATGACTGGAAGAGAATCCCTGTTCTTTTAGCGGATGCGTATGCGGGATTGATGAAAGGTCCGTACCGATTAAAAGAGTTGGTGGAAGTGGCGCCGCCGCTTGTGAAAAGCTGGATGAGTTTAGCCGACGGTCCGGAGGCAGCGGCAGCGGCGGCTGCCTTGTTGGCGTGGAGCGAGAAATTTCCTGAGGCGTTTCAAGAAGAGACGATCAACGACGCCGCTAAGCGGCTCGTTCATGCGAAACGGCCCGTTCGGGAGACGGGTGTGTCGCTGTTTGACGAAATAGCCGATTGGGCGGAAGAACAGCGGGCGGGTTCGCACTTCCGCTTCCGCTGGGTCGTGCGGCAGTTGTCCGATTCGCGGACGCATTGCGTTTTGGTCGCTGGAGCGTCGCGCCATGAACGGTTGGCGTTTTTGCGGACGTTGGTCGGCGAGGCGGCGTTGGCGGCGCCATCTGCGCCGGTGCTGGCATGGAGAAACGGCGAGGAGCTGGAAGTGGCGAAAATCAGCGACGATCAGTTTACCGTTTTCTCGAGCATTGATGAATTTCAACAGGCGGCGGGAGGACGCGCCAACCGATTTCCTGATGATGTTGTCATTGAATGCGCGGCGCCGTTTTCACTCGTGCCGCAAGGGATTGTCTTGCTGGATATCGGGCCGCTCGGCGGGCGCGCTTCATTCGACCATGAAGCGTTCGTATCGTTTTCGCTCGCTGACAGCGTTCTTTTTCTTCTGAACGGTGAGGATCCGCTTTCCAGCGCTGATGAGCAGCTGTTGCTGCGGCTTCATGAGCGGGCGCCGCATGTGCCGATGTACGTGCTGCTTCCTCCGGGCGACGGGATGGTGGATGAAGAGGAGACGGCGCGAATGGTGGAGGAAGTGGAAGCGCACGTTCGTACGATCGTTCCGGAAGCCCGTGTCATCGTCTATTCCCCGCATGCGCCAAGCCGCAAGCAGCAGCAAGCCCTCATCGGCTTGCTGGAGGAGATGCGCCGATGCGTGTCTTCTATCCGCCGCGAGGAAGCGATTTTAACGACGACCGGCCGGTTCATCGCTCATTTGTTCCGGCAGCGGGCCGAGGCGGAAAGTCGATTGGCGGAGCTGGTCGTATGGAAAAAAGAAATGGCGGCCAAACTGAGCGGCGCCATTCATCAGCTTGGCGACCTGCAAGAGGAGAAAACGGCCAAAGCGGCCAAGTCATTCCACACCGTCTTGGCGGACATGCGGGGTGAGCTGACAAAGGCGATTCCCGATCTGTTGCGCAACATGGCGGAGCTGGTGGGCGAAAACAGCGATTTTTCCCGCTTGCCTCTTGAGCTGAACGACAAAGCGAATGAACGGCTTCGCGCTTATCTCAACGAAGAGGTGTTGCCAAAGCTGCGAGTTGCTATGGAACAGTGGATTGCAGCGGCGGAGGACGAATTCAATGAATGCCAGGTGTTTTTGCATGAAATGAGCGAAGGGTTTAACGCCATGTTTGGCGAAGAGCGGCTTATGCTCGAATGCGATTTTCGCATTGTGGCTGACTGGCGGCGTGACATCAGCCGGTTGACGAGCGGGGCGCAAATCGAGAAGCTGAACATTTTCCTCCGCCGGACGCCGGGTCAGCTGCTGTTGAAAGGAGCGGGCAAACTGCTCGGCGCCTTCGCGCAAAATAAGGCGATGCTGGCGCAAAAATATAAGCAGCTGATCGAAACGCAAGATTACATCGATGTGGCCGAAACGGCCGCTCGGCAGCTGCTGTTGCCGTTTGAATGGTTTGCGAAGTCGATTGAGCGCGACGTCACCCAGTTTTTCCAAGCGCCAGCGACGATGCTGCGGGAAACGCTAGAGCGGCTGGAGCTTGAAATTGCCGCCCAAGAAGGGGAATTGAAGCAGATGCGCACGAATCCCGAAGCGTATCGCGACCCGCTTGTCCTCTTTGGCATCCGTTTGCGGCAATGCGAACAGCTGGCGCAGGCGGCTGCGGCGACGATTCACGTGTAACCATCGGCTGATTGCCGGTGTTGGGCGGGCTCAAACGGACTTTTCACCGCAGGGCCTGCGCATGTGATCCGTTTGACGAAAAAAGAACGAAAACTGCGCCAAAACGGCCATCCCCCGGTCGACGCGAGGGAAATATGGAAAAAGGCTGTTGACAAAAGGGGCTCGCCCCGCTTTTGGCAACAGCCTTGTTTTCTTGCCCGAGCAACTGTGGAATGGAGGGTTATTGCAGCTCAAACGCCCAGTTGCCGCTGCGGAAAATCGGCTCGCGCTTCCCGTCTTTCGTCACGCCGTCAATGTTCAGATCAGCTGAGCCGATCATAAAGTCGACGTGGACGAGGCTGTCGTTGACGCCGCGGCGGTCAAGCTCCTCTTTGGAAAGAGAGGCGCCGTTTTCGATATTGGTCGGATACGCCTTGCCGAGCGCCAAATGGCAAGCGGCGTTTTCATCAAACAGCGTGTTGTAAAAAATGAGATTGGACAGCGACACCGGCGATTGGTGCGGCACGAGGGCGACTTCCCCGAGGCGGCGCGCGCCGTCATCGGTGTCAAGCAAGTGCTTAAGCGTCTCATATCCTTGTTCGGCGCTGAAGTCGACGACTTGACCGTCTTTGAACGTGAGCGTAAACCGATCGATCACGTTGCCGTTGTAATTGAGCGGCTTCGTGTTGCGCACTGTGCCGTTGACGCCGTCTTTATGCGGCATGGTAAACACTTCTTCGGTCGGAATGTTCGGATTGAAGCGCACGCCGCTTTGACTCGTCGCCGCGCCGCCGTGCCAGACGTGCCCGTCGACGAGCTCGACTGTGAGATTGGTGCCTGGCGCTTCATAAACGAGTTGTTTGTATTGCTTGTTGTTTAAGTAATCGACGATGCGGGCGAGCCGGTCGTTATGTTCGCGCCAGGCAGCGATCGGATCGTCATGATCGATGCGGGTGATGCGGAAAATCGCTTCCCATAATTTGTCGATGGCTTCTTCATCGCGCAGATCGCCAAATACTTTTTGCGCCCACGCCGGTGTGGGGACGGAAATGAGCGACCAGCAGTTCCGGTCGGCCATAATGGCGCTCCGATAGTTGGCGAGCGCTTGCGCCGCTGTTTTATTGGCGGTCGCGATCCGCTTTGGATCGACGTCTTTTAACAAGTCCGGATTCGGGGCGTAAATGGATAAAAAGGCAGCGCCTTGTTCGGCGAGTTCTTCCATCGCTCTTGCCCGCCACATCGGATATTCGGAAAACGCTTCCTCTGGGGCGTGGTGAAATTTAATGTATGTAAGCGCCTCGTCGTTCCACTCGACATACACATGCTTTGCCCCGGTTTCGTACGCCGTTTTGGCGATTTTGCGGACGAGCGGCGCCGCCTCGAGCGGGGCGTTGACGAACAGCGTCTGCCCGGGCTGAATGTTCACCCCGACTTTCACCGCCAGTTCGGCGTATTTGTCCAATTCCTTCTCCCAACGGTTCATCTTGTTCACTCCTTTTTTTGGATTCATCTCCACTTTATTATAATTCCCACCGCCTTGCAACTTAGGGAACTTTACATGTGGACGCTGTCCGGACGAGAGCGAAACGTTCCGATGTAGGACGCGCCTCATGTTGGAATAACAGGATGGGTTGACACATAACGGTGTTGCCGCACATGGTGCTCGATTTATTGCCGCCGTGGCTCGCGGGAGTGCTTTTGTCCGGCATTTTGGCCGCCATCGTGACAACGGCCGATTCGCAGCTGCTCGTGATCACGAGCTCCATCAGCGAAGATATTGTCCGCCGCTCGCTGCGCCTTCGCCTGTCGGAAAAACAGCTTGTCGCGCTTTCTCGGGCGGTGGTGGTCGTTGCCGGGCTGCTTGGCTTGGTGTTGGCGATGACATCCGAGTCGCTTGTGTATTTTATTGTCAGCTGGGCATGGGCAGGGATCGGCTGCACGTTGTCGCCGGCGATTTTGCTCTCTTTCTTCTGGAAGCGGTATTCCGGCATCGGCGTCATCGCGACGATTGTGGCCGGTTTTGTCAGCACGGTCATTTGGATTTCCTCTCCGCTTGAGGCCATCGTTAGCTCGCGGTTTGCGACATTTGCCATTGCGCTGGCGGCCGGGGTGCTGTTTAGCCTGTTGTTCCCTGACCGGCAGCGGACGATGTAACCGATAACGTCAGTACATGAACATGAGGGTGTCCCGAAAGAAGCGGGGCACCCTTTCTGATTGTTGCGTATCTGCACTGAACGCTTGACGATATCTCGCTTCTTTTGAGAAAAGGAGGAGGTTCATCCACGAGCGGGACAGGCGATTTCCATCCGGTTGCGCCCGTTTTGTTTGGCTCGATAAAGCGCCTGATCGGCAAGGGAAAGAACGGTTTCCGCGCTCTCGTTTGGTTGCGGGACGGCGACGGCGGCTCCGACGCTGACTGTGACGACACAAGCAGCGGGCGAGGAACCGTGCGGAATGGCGAGCCGCTCGACGTTTGCCCGCACCGCCTCAGCGGCAGCCGCTGCTTCGGACGGCGAAGTGTGCGGCAAAATGACGGCAAATTCCTCCCCCCCATAGCGCGCTGCCGTCCCGCCGTATTGCTTGGCTGTTTGTTCAAGCGGCAAGGCGACTTTGCGCAAACAGTCGTCTCCGCATTGATGGCCGTACGTGTCGTTGAACCGTTTGAACGAATGCGGGCGTCGGCATCAGTCACCATAATCCCTTGGCTCGTATGTTCGACAATTTGCTCGTACAAGTGATCCATTTGTCTTAGTAGCATGTTCTTTCTTTTCCCCTCCATTGAATCGTTCCTTTTCTCTAAAAATTAACATTGTTTATTTTATTTTCCGGTATGAGAGGCAAGACGCCAATCCTTTTTCCTGTGAGGAAAGGCCTACTGCGATGAAACGAATCTTGCATTCATCATTCCGTCATAACTTTTTGAAGATATTGTGAAATAGTGAGCAACTCTGCGCCGCCAGGCGAAAAAACGATTAAGATAAAAGTGTAAAGAACATCTTCTAAAACGAAAGGGGAGAAATACGATGGTTGTCAAATGGTTGCGCGAACACGTCACAGCGTCGGCGTTGATGGTGGTGTTAAGGTTGTATTTAGGGTATGAATGGATGATGGCGGGGTGGGAAAAAATCACGCAAGGGTTTGACGCCACCGGATTTTTAAAAGGAGCGTTGGCGAAGGCCACGGGCGAACACCCGGCCGTGCAAAGCTGGTGGGCGGGCTTTATCGAAAACGTAGCGCTGCCGAATGTCGGATTGTTCAACTTCCTCGTGCCATGGGGGGAATTTCTCGTCGGGATCGCGCTCATTCTCGGATTGTTTACGACTTTTGCCGCACTCATGGGAGCTGTCATGAACTTCGCCTTCATGTTCTCGGGCACGACGAGCACGAACCCGCAAATGGTGCTGCTCACCGTCTTCATCCTCGTCGCCGGAGCCAATGCGGGACGATACGGTTTGGACCGGTGGGTGTTGCCATATCTCCGTCACTGGTGGACGGATAAAACGCATCGTCCACACCGACCGGCGGCAACGCATCAATGACCGCCATCAAGCCGCGTGCGCTGCTTCAGGCTTCCTCCTTTTCCGAACGGCCGCTCCTTCTCCAATGTGGAAGGGGGCGGCCGTTTGCCGCGTCGGAGAAAATAGTTTGGCTGTTCGAGAAAGGAAATTGATGAATGACGGCGAAATGATATGCATATAGATGAAGCAGGAGGCATGAACAAGTGTTTGAAAGCGTTTTCTACCAAGGGACATACTAACCGTTCAGTATTTTTAATAAGGGATGGTGAAACGGATGAACAAAACACGCCCGTATTGGCCGAGCGGATTGCCGAAGAAGCTCCGCTATGTGCTCGGCGAACAGCCGCTCTATCATTATTTGCGCCATCGCGGCGAACGCGAGGAAAACGAGCCGGCGTACATCTTCTACAACAAGGTGGTCACTTGGGGAACATTGCTGGATCACGTCCGCCGTTTTGCCCGCTATTTGCAGGAAAAAGGGGTGAGGAAAGGGAGCTATGTCGCCTTGTACATGCAAAACTGTCCGCAATACATCATCGCCCACTTCGCCATCCAGCAGTTAGGCGGCGTCGTCGTCCCGCTCAACCCGATGTACCGGGAATCGGAGCTCGCCTATTTTTTCGCTGAAGTGCCGCTTGTCGGCATCATCGCCGGAGAGGAAGGAGTGCCGCGCGTTCGACAAGCCGAACAACAAACAGCGCCTCTGTCGTTTATCGTAACGTGCCACTACGGCGATTACGCCGATCCGGCAGGGGGCATCCCGCTTTGCGCCGAGCTTGTGCAACCGAAAGAGGCGATGAGCGCCGCGGACGATTTTGCGGCCATCATCGCCGCCTATCCGCCGCTTGATGAGACCGCTTCTATTGACTTATGGAACGATGTCGGGTTGATCATTTTTACATCGGGTACGACCGGTCGGCCGAAAGGAGCGATGCTCACCTATGGCAATGCGCTATTTAAGACGGCCGCATCCGCCCAGGCGAACCGGCTGACGGAAAAACGCGAACAGCTTATGGCCCATTCCCCGCTTTGCCATATTGCCGGCATGGTGATGGGACTGAATACGCCGGTGTACACGGGACATCCATGCGTGCTGTTTACCCGCTTTGATCCGATGGCGACGATCAAAGCCATCGAAACGTACAAAGTCACGGCATGGTACAGCATCGCGCCGATGAATGCGGCCATTTTGCAAGTGCTGTCAACCACCTCTGCCGACTTGTCGAGTTTAAAACGCAACTTGGCGACGAGCTTCGGACTGCCGGTGACGAAAGACCTTGCCGAGCGGTGGGCGGAAGCGACCGGCGGCTGCCTGTTGTACGAAGCCGCCTACGGGCTGAGCGAGACGCATACGTGTGACACGTTTATGCCGGATGACCGTGTGAAATTTGGCTCGTGCGGCATCCCGACGTATGAGACGGACATTCGCATCATCGATCCGGAAACGAAACGGGAGCTTGGGCCCGGACAGTCGGGGGAAATTGTCGTGAAAAATCCAGGTGTCTTTAAAGGCTACTTTCGCCGTGATGACGCGACGAGCGAGACGCTGAAAGATGGGTGGGTGTACACTGGCGATATCGGGTATGTCGATGAAGACGGCTATTTGTATTTCCAAGGGCGGTTGAAAGAAATGATTAAAGTGTCCGGCTACAGCGTCTTTCCGGAAGACGTCGAGGCACTGTTGAACGAACATCCGGCCGTCAAGCAATGTGCGGTCATCGGCGTGCCTGACCCGATGAAAGGGGAAGTGCCGAAAGCGTTTGTCGTTCTCCATGATTCGTACAAAGGAAGGGTGGCGCCGTCTGACTTGATCGAATGGGCGAAAACGCATATGGCGGCGTTCAAATATCCGCGCTATATCGAGTTCATCGATGAACTGCCGGCGACGCCGTCAGGCAAAGTATTGCGAAAGCTGCTTCCGAGGGAATAACATCGCGGCGGGGTTTTGGCGCGGGCCGCCCCGCCTTTTTCTGGAAAAGGGGGATCACGATGAAACATTTGCGGCAATTAACAGACGAATTGATGGCGAAAAAGGCGCGCGCTGCGCTGGGCGGCGGCGAGGAAAAGATCGCCAAGCAGCACGAGAAAGGGCTGCTGACGGCTAGAGAGCGGATCGACCTGCTTGTCGATGCCGAAACGTTTATCGAGTTCGGACAGCTGAACACATCCGACCAGCCCGGCTTGGAAGAAACGACGTACGGAGACGGGCTTGTCGCCGGCATCGGCAAAGTGAATGGCCGCTCGGCGGTCATCATCGCCGGGGATAAAACGGTGCTCGCGGGAACGGAGGGGAGCGTTCATTTGCGCAAGTCGCGGCAGATGCATGCACTGGCTGTGCGCAATGGCTTGCCGATGTTTTTCCTCCATGAAGGCGGCGGGCTGCGCATGCCGGATGGAATGGGGGCGGACGGGATCAGCGACAAATTGTTTCCGCGCGAGCTGCTCACCCACCACCGGCAAGTGCCGACGATGGCGGCGATTTTGGGGGACAGCTACGGCGGTCCGACATGGACGGCGGTCAGCTGCGACTTTGTCACGCAGCTGAAGGGGACATGCATGGCGATCGCCGGGCCGCGCATGCTCGAGCTGGCAAACGGGCAGCGCGTTTCTCCAGAAGAGCTTGGGGGCGTAGACATTCATTACCAGTATACAGGGCAAATTGACGCCGATGGCGAGACAGAGGCAGAATGCATCGAGCAACTGAAACGATTTTTTTCATACATGCCGCAAAATGCGAACGAGCGGCCGCCGATGCGGAAGACGGACGATGACCCATACCGGATGGTTGAGGAAGTGTTTTCAATTTTGCCGGACAAACGTAGCCGCGTCTATGATATGCGAAACATCATCGCCTGCCTTGTTGATGAAGGGGACTATTTTGAGTACCAGAAACAATTCGGCAAGGCGCTGATCGCCGCTTTGGCGCATTTAAACGGCCATGTCGTCGGCATCATCGCCAATCAGCCCAACCAATATGCAGGAGCGCCCGGGCCGCAGGAATGCCAAAAGGCGACGGAATTCATTTGCTTGTGCGACTCGTATCATATTCCACTCATCTTTTTGCATGACACGCCGGGGTTTCGCATCAGCGTGGAGGCGGAAAAAGCGAAAATGGCGACGAAAATTATGGTGTGGAATCAGGCGCTTGCTCTATCAACCGTCCCGAAAATTTCGGTTGTCATCCGCAAAAGCATTGGCGCGGCGTACGGCAATATGTGCGGACCGGGGATGGGGGCGGATGTTGTTGTCGCCTGGCCGAGCGCGGAAATCAATTTCACCGGTCCGGAAGTCGGCGTCAACGTCGTATACGGCCGCGAGCTTGAACGCGCCGACAACCCGCATGAGCGGCGTCAGGAGCTGCTCAAGCAGTGGTCGTTTGACAGCTCGCCGTATGGGGCGGCGCGCAAACATTTGATCGACGATGTCATCCATCCGGCGGAGACGAGAAAATTCCTTTGCCAGACACTTGAATATTTGCTTACATCCAAGCGCGAAAAAAGCGAGCGGCTGCTCGCCGCTTGGCCGACGGGGTTTTAATGGAAGTTAATGGGGAATCCCCCTCTGCCAGTGGTGGAGGGGGCTGTGCTTGGCTATTTCTCTTCCATGGAGGGGGAGCAGCCGCCCATCGCATGTGAGATATGAAAAGTCGGAACATACATTGACAATTCAATGGAAATGGAATATTCTTTAATTAGAAAGATGTCTAAATATCGAATGTTTTTGTCTGTATTTAGATAATTTTCTAAATGCCTAACTATAGACCGGCATGAAAAGTCGGTTGCATGCGCCGCACGCGAAGCTGTGATAAACGAAAGATGCCCCTTTAGAGGTTTATCCAACGAAAACTCGTTTGCAAGGTGGGATCGCTATTGTCATTCAACGAAGCGTTTAAAGCGATCGCCGATCCGACGCGGCGGAAAATTTTATCCTTGTTGCGGAACGGGGAGTTGACAGCAGGGGAGATCGCTTCGCATTTTGATATGCAAAAACCGAGCGTCTCGCATCACTTGAAAATTCTCAAACAGGCTGATTTGGTGCAAGACCGGCGTGAGGGACAGCATATCTACTACTCTCTGAACACGACGGTGTTTCAAGATTTGCTGCGCTGGTTTTACGATTTTGTCGAAAGGGGAGAGAAACATGTGGAAGAGTAATCGGCTTGCGATCATGCTTACAGTTTTCGCCTATGTCATCAGTCTGGCTGCCATTCCTTATTTGCCGGATCAAGTGGCCATTCACTGGAACGCAGCGGGTGAAGCCGACGGCTTCAGCAACAAATGGTTGGGTGCCTTCCTTCCCCCCTTATTGATGACACTTCTCATCATGTTGATGGGAGTGTTGCCGAAGTTTGACCCGAAAAAAGAAAGTTACGGCCGTTTTCAAAAAAGCTATCGCATTGTCAACGCGGCGCTCGCCTTCTTTTTCTTGCTCCTGCATATCGCAACATTGGCGTACAATCTCGGAGTTCCGGTCGATGTTGGACGGCTTGTGCCGATTGGTGTCGGAGTGCTGTTCATCGTGTTGGGAAACTACATGCCGAAAATCAAACCGAATTATTTTATCGGCATCCGCACGCCGTGGACGTTGGAAAGCGAGGCCGTTTGGAACAAAACGCACCGCCTTGGCGGCAAGGTGTTTATCGCGATGGGGATTTTGTCGATGCTCACCGCGTTTTGGCGCGGAGAGATGAGGGCTGTTTTGTTTCTCGTCATCATCGTTGTCGGCAATTTGTATCTCATCGTTCAATCGTTTCTTTATGAGCAGCAAGAACAGCGCAACCGTTCATAAATAAGCGGCAGGGGGGAGAGGGACGTGGGAATGATCGGTGCGGCTGTACAGCTTGCCATTTCATTGTTTGTTCCAGTTGGTCTCGCATGGTACGGGAGAAAAAAAGGATGGCTTTCATGGAAAGCGCTCGGCGTCGGGGCTGTTGTGTTTCTCGTTTTCTCACAAGTATTGGAAAAAGCGCTGCACATCGCTGTGCTCGAACCGGGCCGGCCAGCGTTAAAAGGAACAGACAGCGTTTGGCTCTTTGTCCTGTACGCCGCGCTTGCCGCTGGCGTGTTTGAAGAACTTGGCCGCTATGTCGGGTTTCGCTGGCTGTTAAAACAAAAACGCGCATATGGCGATGGGCTGTCATTCGGCCTTGGCCATGGCGGGGCGGAAGCGGTGTTGCTCGGGGTGTTGGGCGCCGTCAACGTCATGGTGCTTTCCATCCTCATCCAGTCCGGAGCGTTCGACAAAACGATCGCCCCGTCGCTTCCGGCAGAGCAGGCGGAGCTGATCAAGGAACAAGTGCTGCACACGCCGTTGGCGATGTACGTGTTAGGGGGTCTGGAGCGGCTGTTTGCCTTGGCGGTGCACACGGCGCTGTCGCTCCTCGTTTTGCTCGGCGTGCGCCAGCGGCAGTTCCGTTATGTCCTGTACGCGATTTTGCTTCACACGGCGATGGACGTCTTGCCCGCGCTTTATCAAGCGAAAGTGGTCAAAAACATTTGGGTGGTCGAGGGAGTGCTGCTCATTTGGGCGGTTGCTGCGGTTTCGTTCATCCGCCGGATCAAACCGGCATTCGGACAGGGGGGAGAGGAACGATGATTCGTGTAAAACGGCTTGACCATGTGCAAATTTGCATTCCGTTTGGCGCCGAAGACGAAGCGCGCGCCTTTTACACCGGTGTGCTTGGTTTTCAAGAAATCGAAAAGCCGGAATCGCTGAAAGGAAACGGTGGACTTTGGTACAAAGTCGGCGATATCGAGCTCCATATCGGAGCAGAAAACCGCGACGGCTACAACAGCAAAAGCCACCCGGCGTTTGAAGTGGAAGATGTCGAAGCCGCGCGCCGCTATTTGGAATCGCAAGGCGTCGCGACGCAAGACGAAAAACCGATCCCAGGGGTGAAGCGGTTTTCGTTTCGCGATCCGTTCCGCAACCGGATCGAGCTGTTGGAAAAAATAAGGTAAAATAGTGTTTGAGGCGAGAAGGGCCGCTTTCTCCTTCGCTATCGTAAACCCGTCTCATTCGGGGCATGCTAGGGATGAAGGAGGGGAGGGCGATGAAACGGAAACCGGACAACCAACGCGCCGGGCATCCGGCCCGCGCCGCCGACACACGGACGGCAGGCCGGACAGCGATGAAGGAACAAACGGTGCAAGAGGCCTACAAAGAGCGGGAAGAGCTGACGGCCGATTCAATCAAAAAGCGGGAGAAAGGGCGATTCCTTTCTCTCGCTTTTTTCGTTACGAATGCTCTTCTAAGCTGGCGACCGGCACGCTTTGTTTTTGATTCGGGTTGTCAAGCGGGTGAATCGTGGCTACGCCTTTTTGTTGGTCGACATGCTCAATGTAAATGCGCTGGCCGTTGTACGTGACGTTTGCCATCACCGGCGACGACGCGATTTCTTGCGCCCGACGGACATCCATCTGAAACACCTCCTTATTTGCCGATAACACGCATAGTATGACATGTTTGCGATTGAACTATGCATGTGGCTGAGATCGGAAAGAATAATTTCCAAAACAATGTGCTAAATAATCAATTAACAAAACCGATCATCTTTTCCTAGCCGATTCACACGTTTTAATGTAAACTATTTTTTATAAATAGTTTACATATAAGGGGGATGGGGATGAAAACCGAACTAACCGCCCAACTGCTCGAATGGGAACAAAAAGCGCAAAAACGCCAGCTGCGCCGGGCAGAGGCGTCAGGCGCTTCGGTCATGTTGGACGGAAAGCCGATGTTGAATTTAGCGTCCAATAATTATTTAGGGTTAGCGGATGATAGGCGGCTGATTGAGGCGGGCTGTGAGGCGTTGCGGGCCTATGGAGCCGGAGCGGGCGCATCGCGGCTCATCGTTGGGAATCACCCGCTCTATGAGCGGGCGGAAGCCGCATTGAAACAATGGAAAAAGGCAGAGGCGGCTCTTATTTTCAACAGCGGCTACACGGCCAACATCGGCGTGTTGACAGCTTTAATTGGCCGCGATGATCTTGTCTTTAGCGATGAGTGGAACCATGCGAGTTTAATTGATGGCATCCGCTTGAGCAAAGCCGCCTGTTTCCGCTATCGTCATAACGACATGAATCAGCTGGAGTCATTGTTGAAGCAATCTCCGCCCGCGAAGCGGAAATGGATCGTCACCGATGCCGTCTTCAGCATGGACGGCGATATGGCGCCACTCGAGGAGCTGGTTGAGTTGAAGCGGCGTTACCGTGCCGTTTTGCTCGTTGACGAAGCGCACAGCGGCGGCGTGTTCGGACCAAACGGTGAAGGGCTGCTTCACCATTTCGGGCTTGAGAAGGAAGAGGATGTGATCGCCATCGGCACCTTCAGCAAAGCCCTCGGCAGCTTCGGCGCGTATGTAACGGGAGAGCCGTGGCTGGTCGACTATTTGATCAACAGCGCCCGCAGCTTCATTTTTACAACCGCCTTGCCGCCATCGGTCCTTGCCGCCAATGAAGCGGCTATTCATATCGTTCAATCCGAGCCGGAGCGGCGCGAGCGGCTGCACGCCCTAAGCGAAAGATTCCGCACCAAGCTGAAGCGGCTTGGGTTTGACACCGGCGGCAGCGAGACGCCGATCGTTCCCGTGATCGTCGGTCCGAACGACCGAGCCGTGGCCATGAGCGAGCAGCTGCAAGAAGCTGGCATCGCGGCCGTCGCCATCCGGCCGCCGACCGTCCCTGAGGGAACGGCGCGCATTCGCTTTTCCATCACCGCCGCGATGACGGAAGAAGACATTGATATGGCGGTTGACCGTATCGCTTGGGCAGGAAGGCAGATTGGATTGATTTCATAGGGAAAAACGGCGTCACGAGGAGGAAACGCGTGAGAGAACAAAAAACCAGCCGGACGTTTTTTCGGCTGGTTTCCTTCGATCGGGATGACAGGATTTGAACCTGCGACCCCACGCACCCCATGCGTGTGCTCTACCAAGCTGAGCTACATCCCGAAATGGTTTGTCAGACATACTTCATTATACAAGAAAAACGGGATAAGATCAATGGCTAATTTTTCAGGAAACCGGAAGAAGGATGCCGTTGTCGGCATCCCCGATGTTAACAAAAAAGAAGGCTTCGTCTGTCAGGGCTGTGCCGCCGAATGAGGTTATGCCATCGATGAAACAATTCGCTCCAATTGTTTGCGAATATCGCCGCGGCATGCTCCGCCGTGGTAACAGACGACCGTTTCGATGTCAAAATCAAGCAATTTTCGGACAGAGCGCATGGCTTCGTCCATATCGGGCGTGAAGGCCGGATTCGGCCCGTAAAGCCGCCCTTCTTCGGCGGTGAGGGCGTCGCCGGCGATCAACAGGCGGTGTTTCGGCAATTAAACACCTTGGAAAACGAGCGCGGTGTCAATCGTTCCGATAACAGAATCGAACGTTTCTCCGCAGGCGATGATCGTCTCGGCGTATCGATCATGTTCGAGTGTGCACTGATGGATCGTTTTGTTGTATGGGTCGGCGATCCAGTATTCTTCCACTCCGTAGGCGCAGTACAAATCTTTTTTCAGTGTCACATCGATTTTGTAGGTTGACGGGCTGACCACCTCGATGACGATGAGCGGCCGCCCCTTATAGCCGCCGATGATTTTTTCCGGCCGTTCGCAATAGACGGCGACATCCGGCTGGATAAACTCGTTCATCACGTTTCCGTTCTTCTCGAGTTTCACGGACAAGTTGGAAATCGGTTGACATGGGCTTTTTCCTTTGATCACGGAAACAAGATTGTCGCAAACGATTTGATGTTCCCATGACGGGGATGTGGGCATGTTGATGGCTTCTTGCACGCTCCTCACCTCTTTTTCATTTCTTTTTCATTATACTTGAAACCGGTCTCCCTTGCCTACAACGGGTTGTTGAGAAAAAGAAAACGCTAGGTTGCCAGGCGGTATTCAAGTATACTATAAAGAAAACGGGAAAGGAGGACGTTTTCATGCCGGTGCCGGAAAAAGGGCAGCCGTTTACTTATGCGCAATACATGATGTTTGACGAAGATGTACGCTATGAGGTTATTGATGGCCAAGTCTTCAACATGTTCCCCGCTCCGACGCCGAAACATCAGGCCGTGCAACGTGAATTGTTGGTGGAATTTGCGGCATATTTGCGGGGGAAAGAATGCACCGTATTTGGTGCTCCGATCGACGTTTGTTTGGCGGATCGGGATGATCCGGAACAAATTCGCGAATGGGTTGAGCCGGATCTTGTCGTTGTCTGCGACAAAAGCAAAATTCGCGAAAAACGAATTGTTGGCGTGCCGGATCTCGTTGTGGAGATTATTTCAAAATCGACGGTGCGCAAGGACAAAATTGTCAAATTTCACCGTTACGAGCGGGCAGGGGTGAAAGAATATTGGATTGTCGATCCGGTGAATGAGACGATTGATGTCTATGTGCTCGAAGAAGGGAGATTCCGCCATCAAGGAATGTACGTCCGCGATGATACGATTCCTGTCCGCATGTTTCCCGGATTTGCGATCGAATTGAAAAACGTATTTGCCGAAGAAGAATAAGAAAAACGGCTGCTGTTCAAACCGCATGCTCCCCTTGTTCGTTTGTCGCGGGCGGATCCATCAGGCGGGGGGCAAGAGGCTACCTGCGGGGGAATCGATGGCTGTTTGCCACACACTTGGGCATAGAAAAGGAAAAAACAGGCGATACTAACGATCGGTGATGCCTGTGTACAGTCAAGAGCAATTGGTCCGCTTTGTCGAAGAAGCGAAACAGTACGCCCGCTATGGAAAAGTAGCCGATTACATTCCCGCCTTGGGCAAGGCCGATCCAAATGAACTGTCAGTTGCCGTTTACACCCCGGACGGCAAGGTGGCAAGCGCCGGGGATGTGACGGTGAAAGTGACGCTGCAAAGCATTTCCAAAATTCTTGCCCTGGCCCTTGTGTTGATGGATCACGGAGAAGATGAAGTGTTCCATAAAGTCGGCATGGAGCCGACGGATTATCCGTTTCATTCCATTGCCAAATTAGAGGAAAAGCCTGCCAAGCCGCTGAATCCGATGATTAATGCCGGCGCGCTTGTCGTCACGTCGATGATTCAAGGCGGCTCGGTGTCCGAACGGCTGGAACGGCTGTTGGCGTTTGTTCGCCGATTGGCGGGCAACGAACAGATCGCGTATTCGGAGGAAGTGGCCCGCTCCGAATTTGAAACCGCGTTTTTGAACCGTTCGCTTTGCTATTTTCTCAAGCAGCATCGTATCATTGACGAAGATGTCGAAGAGCTGATGGATTTGTACACGAAGCAGTGCGCCATTGAAATGACGTGCATCGACCTGGCGCGCATCGGCTTGGTGTTCGCGCTTGACGGGCGCGACCCGCATTCGGGCGAGCCGATCATGCCGCTTGATGTCGCCCGCATTTGCAAAACGTTCATGGTCACGTGCGGCATGTACAACGCATCCGGCGAATTTGCGATTAAAATCGGCATCCCGGCGAAAAGCGGCGTCTCAGGCGGCATTCTCGCCGCCGTCCCGGGCCGGTGCGGCATCGGTATTTTCGGCCCGGCTCTCGATGATAAAGGGAACAGCGTGACCGGGGTGAAACTGCTCGAGCGGCTGTCAAAAACGTATTCATTAAGCATTTTCTAAGGAGGAAATCACGATGAAAACATTTACGGTCCAGTTTCACCGCGAAGACGACGTCGAAGCGATGAACGTCGGCAAGTTGAGCCAAGAGGATTTTGACAAGGCGACCGAAGGCGGGACGCGGCATTTGTTTGACCTTGACACCAATATCGGCTATTTCGTCTTTTTCGACGCTGAGGACAACGAAGGCAACGTATCGTATTTAATGCTTCAATATGAAGAAGACAACGAAGACCCGAGCGCGTGCTACAGCTTTGAGCTGAAAGACTTTTACGAATTTATGGCGCTTTACTTAAACGACCTTGAATTCGCCGACGAAGAAGAAATGACGGAAGACGGCGAAGAGGAATACGGACCGATCCACCACCTGGCGCATTTGCTTTATCATATCGTCGAGGAAGGGAAGACGGTGGAGGTGTGAGATGGCGATCCCGGACGGAACAGTCTGGGAGTTTTTATTGATACGACTATGAAAGATAAGTGACACTCCTTCACTTATCAACTCTACCGTTTAGAAGAGGGCTGTCTAGACATAAGTTTTTCGCTGCTAACATTGCCATGTTCTCGAGTAGAGGTGAGGGGGCTAGCCTGCTACATTATTACAGCCGTTTAGAAACATGAAATCATAAAAACCGTTCTATCCGCTGCTTCCCATTCATATGTTAGTGACAAGTATGAGGCCAAACCGTTGTGAAGACCCGAGCGGTTTTCTATGTCTCATGATTTTCGATTATAGTTTGCCGAAAATATACTGAAAATTTGTAAAATTTTTGATCGGTGAATCGTTCTTCCATTGCTTGAAAGGGGGTGGGAATGGGTTCACTCTTTTTGAACATAAAGCGAAGGGGGGATTTCATTGCGTTTTGACCGACCTTTTGAAGGATATGCCGTAGGCGAGCGTTATCGGTCGCGCGGGCGGACGATTACCGAGGCCGATATTGTGCAGTTTGCCGGCGTTTCCGGTGATTTTTATCCGCTGCATACGGACCGAGAATACGCGAGGCAGACACGGTTTGGCGAGCGGATCGCCCACGGGATGCTGACAATGTCGGTGGCGACTGGACTATGGGTGATGGAGCCAGGATGTGTGCTCGCTTTTTACGGCATCGACGCGCTCCGCTTCGTCCGCCCAGTGAAAATCAGCGATACGATTTACGTTGAATCGGAAGTAAGACAGTTGACGGAACGGGGCGAGACAGCGGGGCTTGTCACGGTGCATCAGCGGATCGTCAACCAGCGGGAAGAGACGGTCGTCGATGTCGTTGTGCATGTGCTTGTGGAGCGGGAAGGAAATGTCTCTGCAAGAGCTTAGCGGCAAATGGGAGGTTTCGAGAATCAGTTGTAAGCGGTTTCGAAGAAGAATAAAAATGATTCTTGAAAAAAATGGGCCTTATTGATCGATTTTTTCCTGCTGTCAGATCAAATGAACGGGAAGGAGTGTTGCCGATGGCGATGTCAACGATGGATGCAGCCGAATTGAAACGCCAAAAAAAGCGGGCCGCTATATCGAGTGTGGTCGGTACGACGATTGAATGGTATGATTTCTTCCTTTACGGGACGATGGCCGCGCTTGTGTTTCCACAGCTCTTTTTCCCGCAAAGCGACCCGTACGTAGCACTTATGCAGTCGTTTACAACGTTCGCCTTAGGATTTGTTGCCCGGCCGGTCGGGGCGGCGATTTTCGGCCATTTCGGCGATAAAATCGGCCGGAAGGCGACGTTGGTCGCCACGCTGCTGTTGATGGGATTGGCGACGGCGTTGATCGGTCTGATGCCGACGTATGAACAAATCGGCTTATGGGCCCCAGTCTTGGTGACCATACTCCGTCTCATTCAAGGCATCGGAGTCGGCGGAGAATGGGGCGGCGCCATTTTGATTGCGATGGAGTGGGAAGAAGGCAAACGGCGCGGACTGATGGCTTCGCTGCCGCAAATGGGCGTGCCGTTTGGGTTGTTGTCCTCTTCGCTCGTGACGACATTGATGCTCGCGACTGGCGGCGACAGCTTTTATGCGTGGGGGTGGCGTGTTCCGTTTCTGCTTAGCTTCCTGTTGATTGCCGTCGGGCTATATATCCGGCTGAAAGTGCTCGAATCACCGCTGTTCCAAGAAGCGATGAAAAAACAAGAGACGAGCAAGATGCCGGTCGGCGAGGTGCTGGTCAAGCATCCGCGCGAAATTCTATGGTCAGCGCTTGCGCGGGTGATTGAAAACGGGTCATTCTACATTTTTGTTACGTTTATCGTCAGCTATGGGACGACATTTTTGGGGATGGAAAAAAGCATTTTCGTCAATGTGACGATTATCGCTGCGGTGATCAACGCGCTTTCGATCGTCTATTCCGGCCATTTATCCGATCGGTGGGGCCGCCGCCGCGTCTACATGACGGGCACGATTTTGCTGATGCTTTGGGCGTTTCCGTATTATTGGCTTGTCAATACGAAAAGTGTCGGGCTCATCTTTTTGGCGACGGTCGTGGCGATGGTGTTCCACGGCATGCTGTATGGCCCGCAGGCGGCCATGATCGCGGAAAACTTCCCGACGCGGCTTCGCTACAGCGGCGCTTCGCTCGGCTACCAGCTGGCCTCGATCATCGCCGGCGGCCCAGCCCCGCTCATCAGCACGTGGCTGTTGCACAAATACGGCAGCGCCACCGCCATCTCCTTCTATATCGTCGTCATGGGCTTGATTTCACTCGCTGGGGCGAAAATGCTGCAAGACCGTGCGCGCCAGGCGATTGATTAGATGAATCGGACTGAACACCACTATGGGCGCCTTTGCGTTCGGGCAAAGGCGCTTCTTCTTGCCGCCTGCTAAGGATGACGGTGGGCGGGATATGTTTGCCTTACACGTTCATGCTCATGATAATGGTGTGGTGCTTGAATCCGAATGTTTCATACAGTTTCATCGCTTGATTTCCTGCATATACACGCAAACGAACCTCTGAATATCCATCTTGTTTCAAATGTTCGATGCCGGCTTCTATTAATTTCCTTGCCATTCCCTTTCCTCTAAATTCTTCTAACACAAACAATTCATATATGAATCCATATCTTTTCCCAGTAAGCAGGTCTTGACTTGCTCCGATTAAAATCCAACCTATCAGATGATTGCCTTCCGTTGCGATCAAATAATAGCTCCCTTTCTGCAATAATGGCTCAATCAGTTGTTTGACTTTTTCCTCTGACGGTTTTGCTTCGCCTAATGTGCCTTCGAATAATGCTTGTGGTGTGAATGATAAAATCGTTTTGTATTCCGAATCGTTTGGTTTTCTAATTTCCATGGAGTTCCCCTCTCCCAATGCTTCATAGATGGTTGGTTAGGCTTTTTTAGGCACTGGATCTTCGAAAGTCACGGGCTTCACAAACACGGCGGTCTCCGGGCATCTTTAGGCCATGCTGTTCGTACGACGATCGGTTGGCCGCTTGTCGCCGCCAACCGTCTTCTTTCGGTATTTTCCAGGGCCATCCACTTGCTTTTGATTTCCCTACTTTTCAAGCAATGCCCGAACATCTTCCACTGGAAGATCCACCAACTGAGCAATGTCTTTCTCCGTCATTCCTTTGCGCGCCATGTTACGGATCAGTTGCTTCATTCCCTGTTTCATTCCCTGTTTCATTCCTTGCTTGATCCCTTGTTCAATCCCGCGTTTCATCCCTTCTTCCCATCCCGCTTTCCTTCCCTTTTGCTCATAGGAAATGATCAGCTCCAACACTTTTTCTCTTTCTTTCGTTTCCATCGCCTTCACCTCTCTTTGCAGTTGTTGCTCTTCCTCCTCCGACAGCTTCACATATGTTTCAAAAAAGCCCAACAGCAGCCGCTGCCTCGCTTCATCCAGCTCCAATCGCACCAACATGCGCAAACACTCTTTTTTCAACTCGACTTTCTCACTTTCAGTATACCCCATTTTGCCAAGGAGGGCAGCTGCGATCGGATTGTCATGCCGGATGTAGTCTCTCCAATGTTTCTTGCGCAGCTCTACGGGGAAAAAGCGAAACTGCAGCACGTCGCCAAAGGGAAACTCGATTGAGAACACGGATGGTTCCTCGCGAAGGGCATCATGGCTGAAGACAGCGATCGGAACGATGCGCGTGCGGTATTTTTCAAACAGACGGCTGAAATAGATAAACATGCGCTCTGGAAACGATGGTTGCACGTAGCTTTGATTCTCCACATGAACGATGATCAGCCCATTTTCCCCTTTCAGCTTCGTCTCGATCAATAGATCGACGCGGTATTTTTCACCTGCCGTGACATCGGTAAACAGTTCTTCGGACAGAAAAGACAAATGGCTGAAATCAATGTGTTCGTGCATGTCGGGGAAAAAGAGGAGAAGAAACTCTTCGAAGAACGTTTGAATCAGCTCTTTGAACAATCGGTCATGGTCAATGGCCATTCGATCACCTCATTTTGAAACGTTACATGATAAACTGGTTCGTGAGCAGAAGAAAAAATCCTGCATGGAAACTATAAAAAATCGATTACGAGAAGGCTGGTGGAAAAACGGCTGTCACCAGCCAATCAACGGCATTTCTGAGACGGATAGGAAAAACAACGCTTGACAACCGTCCTGTCTTTCCGATACGATGGTGATGTAATCGATTACATAACTGAGAGGACTATAACGAATGGCAAGCATAAAAGACGTGGCGAAGCGGGCGAACGTATCGACGGCGACCGTGTCGCGCGTGTTGCGCAACACGGGCAATGTCACCGAAGAGACAAGGCAGCGCGTGCTTGAAGCCATTGAAGCGCTGAACTACCAGCCGAACGTGCTCGGCCGGTATTTGCGGCGGATGGAGACCGAGACGGTGCTCGTCGTCGTGCCCGATATTACGAATCCGTTTTTCTCGAAGGTGCTGCGCGGCATTGAAGCGGTCGCCCTCGAGCACGGCTATCAGGTGCTGCTTGGCGATACGCAAAACGATGTCCGGCTTGAGGAGCAGTATTTGAATTTGCTGCCGCAGCGGCAAGTCGACGGGATGATTTTTTTGACCGCCCGCATCCGCAAAGAGCTGGTGGAAGAGATGGCGCGGCAGTTTCCGATCGTCTTGGCGTGCGAGTATTTGGAAGGGGCGGACATCCCGACCGTTTCGATCGACAACATCAGCAGCGCCCGCAAGGCGACAGAACACTTGATCCGCCTCGGCCATTGCCGCATTGCCCACCTGTCCGGGCCAATGAACATCATTTTAAGCCGCGATCGGCTGCGCGGCTACCAACAGGCGCTGGCCCAGCATGAGCTTGAGGCGGACGCCGCGCTCGTGCAGGAAGGCGATTTTACCTATGAGTCCGGATATAATTTAACGTTGAAGCTGCTCGCTCTTGAGAAGCCGCCGACCGCGATTTTCGCCGCCAACGATGAGATGGCGATCGGGGCGGTTAAAGCCATTCGCCATCGCGGCGGGCGCGTTCCCGACGATGTCGCCGTTGTCGGATTTGACGACATTCACATGGCCTCGATTTTTGAACCGAGCCTTACAACCATCGCCCAGCCGATGTTTGAGATCGGGCAAAAGGCGATGGAATTGCTGCTTGCGCTCATTGAAGGAACGAGCGCGCGGCGGCGTCAGCTTGTTCTTCCCGATCGGCTCGTCATTCGCGATTCGTGTGGAGGAGAGCGCTCTGAGCAAAGGGGCTGACAGCGCTCTCTGTCCGGTGCGGGGGAACGGGCGGATTTTTTTGCACGGTGATGTAATCGATTACATCAAGCAAATGATGGGGAAGCGATGGCATATGGAAGCCGCAAACATAAAACGCAAGGGGGAAAAAGCATGGGGAACACGATTCCAATCCGCCTCGGCTTGATTGGAGCTGGAGGCATTTCCAATGAACACATCAAGGCGGCGCTAAACCTTTCCGAGCGCGTCGTCTTGCAGGCGATTTGCGACGTCAATGAACAAGCGGCCGCGGAGAAAGCGAAAACGTACGGCATCCGTGAAGTGTATCGCGACTACAAGGAACTGCTCGCCTCACCAGATGTCGATGCCGTCATCATTACCGTGCCGAATTTTTTGCACGCCCAAGTGGCGGTCGACAGCTTGCGGGCCGGAAAACACGTTCTTTGCGAAAAACCCATGGTGACGAAAGCGGAAGAGGCGGACGCCATCATCCGCGCCCGAGACGAATCAGGCAAGCAGTTTATGGTGGCGCTGAACAACCGCTTCCGCCAAGCGGCGCAATGGCTTCATGAGCGAATCCAATCTGGCGCGTTCGGTGAGATTTATTACGCGAAAACGGGTTGGGTGCGCCGCCGCGGCATTCCCGCATGGGGGGCGTGGTTTTTTGACCGCGAACGCTCCGGCGGCGGTCCGCTCATCGATTTGGGCGTCCATATGCTCGATGTGACGCTTTGGCTGCTCGGGAACCCGAACCCGGTCGCGGTGACGGGGAAAACGTACGCGAAGTTCGGCCCGCGCCGCCAAGGGGCATGGCCGGGAACGACGTTTGCGCCTGATGCCGCCTATACGGTCGAAGATTTCGCCTCGGCGTTCATCCAGCTCGAAAACGACGCGACGGTGCTGCTGGAGACGAGCTGGGCGTCGCACATTGAAGAAGAGCGGGCATATGTCGAGTTTCTTGGCACGGAAGGCGGCGTGCGCTGGGAGTGGAATATCGCCGGCAACCGCCAAGAAGTGAAATGGTTCCGAAACGAACACGGCGTTCCGGCCGATGTCACGCTCCATTTTGAGGACCAGGGCGAACGGGTGGCGCTCCTTGACCACTTTGTCACGAGCATCACGGAGGAGACGGCACCGCTTTGCACGGCGGAACAAGGGCTTATGATCGCTAAAGTGTTGGAAGCGATTTACGAGTCGTCCGAACAAGGGCGGCAAGTCCGCATTGAATGGTGAGAAGCGGTGCTGGCTTCCCGCGAGCTGTGAACCAAAAACAAGCCGTCCTTGCCTTTATGAACGCAATCCGAAAAAAACAAGGGGGATCCATGAATGACTACACCCATCCGCGTCGTCGTCTGGAACGAATTTCGCCATGAAAAGAAAGATGAACAGGTAAGAGCGATTTATCCGGAAGGAATGCATACCGTCATCGCGAACTACCTAGCCGAAGCAGGGTTTGACGCCGCGACCGCTGTCTTGGACGAACCGGAGCACGGCTTGACCGACGAGGTGCTCGACCGCTGCGACGTCCTCGTCTGGTGGGGGCATATCGCCCATGACGAAGTGAAAGATGAGGTTGTCGAACGCGTCCACCGCCGCGTGCTCGAAGGAATGGGGCTCATTGTCCTTCATTCCGGCCATTTCTCGAAAATTTTCAAAACGCTGATGGGGACGACATGCAATTTGAAATGGCGCGAAGCCGATGAAAAAGAGCGTCTCTGGGTCGTCGCCCCGGGCCATCCGATCGTGGAAGGAATCGGACCGTACATCGAGCTTGAGCAGGAAGAAATGTACGGCGAGTTTTTCGACATCCCAGAGCCGGACGAAACGATTTTCATCAGCTGGTTTGAAGGCGGAGAAGTGTTCCGCAGCGGCTGCACGTTCACGCGCGGGAAAGGGAAAATTTTCTACTTCCGCCCTGGCCATGAAACGTACCCGACGTACCATCACCCGGATGTGCTGAAAGTGATCGCCAATGCCGTCCGCTGGGCCGCGCCGGTCAACCGCGGGGAAATCGTCTTTGGCAATGTCAAGCCGCTTGAGCCGATCAAAGCGAAACAAGGAGGAGTGACGCAGTGAAACCGATCAACGTCGGCATTATCGGCACGGGCTTTTCCGCTTCTTCCCATATTGAGGCGCTCCGACGCCTGCCGTTCGTGAACATTGTCGCCATCGCCTCAAGCAGCCAAGAAAAAGCGGAGGAAGCCGCGCGCCGGTTCGGGATTCCGAAAGCATACGGCGACTACCGCGCCTTGGTGGACGACCCGGACGTCGAAGCCGTGCACAACTGCACGCGCAACGTCCTCCATTTCCCGATCAACAAGGCCGCGCTTGAGGCGGGAAAACATTTGTTGTCGGAGAAGCCGCTCGCCATGGACAGCGAACAGTCGGCGGAATTGAAGCGGCTCGCTGAACAAAGCGAAAGCCTTAGCGCGGTCTGCTTCAACTACCGCCACTACCCGCTCGTTGTCGAGGCGAAAGAGCGGCTCGCCCGTGAGGCGAAGCGCGTTCATTTCGTGTACGGCGGTTATGTGCAAGACTGGCTCTTGTATGACACCGACTACAACTGGCGGCTCGAGCCGGCGCAAAACGGCCCGTCGCGCGCCATCGCCGACATCGGTTCGCACTGGTGCGACACGGTTCAGTATGTGCTTGGCAAGAAGATCGTTGAAGTGTTCGCCGACTTGCGCACCGTCCATCCGGTTCGCTACAAGCCGAAGCAGGAAGGGAGCACGTTCACATCCGGCCGCAGCCAAGACGCCGAGCCCGTCCAGATTGACACCGAAGACGGCGGCAGCGTGCTCGTCCATTTTGACGACGGCACCCATGGGGCGTTTACGATTTCCCAAGTGAGCGCTGGCCGGAAAAACCGGCTCTATTTTGAAATCGCCGCCGATGAGATGACGCTCGCCTGGGACCAAGAGCATCCGAACCGCCTCTGGGTCGGGCGCCGCAACGGCCCGAACGAAGAAATCGTCCGCGACCCAGCACTCTTGTCGCCGCAAGCCGCCGCTTACGCCCATTATCCAGGTGGCCATGAGGAAGGCTGGCCGGACGGGCTGAAAAATTTGTTCCGTGATTTTTATGGCGCCATCATCCGGAAACAACGCGGTGAGGCGCTCGGGGAACTGCCGTTTGCGACGATCGCTGACGGCCACCATACGATGACGATCGTCGACGCCATTTTGGAAAGCCATCGCACCAAACGGTGGGTGCGGGTGGCGGAATAAGCGGCGTCAGCGCGGCCAGCACGGGCGCGAACGGCGCGCCAAAACAAAACGACACGGCGGAGCCGGCCGGCTTCACACCGCTAGAAAGGGGAGAAGAACGAGATGAAAGTAGGCGTATTTACTGTTTTGTATCAACAGCTGCCGTTTGAGGAGATGCTGGACAAAGTCGCCGCCATGGGCATTGAGGCCGTTGAGCTTGGCACCGGCAATTACCCGGGCAACGCCCATTGCGATCCTGACGCACTTTTGGACCAGCCGGAAAAAATCAAAGCTCTGAAAAAAGCCGTCGCCGACCGCGGCCTTGTCATCAGCGCCTTAAGCTGCCATGGCAATCCGCTTCATCCGGACAAAACGTTCGCGAAACAGTCGCATGACACGTGGCGGAAAACGGTCAGGCTCGCTGAGCAGCTTGAAGTCCCGGTCATCAACGCCTTCTCCGGCTGCCCGGGCGACCATCCCGGCGCCAAATACCCAAACTGGGTCACGTGCTCTTGGCCGCCGGATTACTTGGAAATTTTAAAATGGCAATGGGAAGAAGTCGTCATCCCGTACTGGCGCGAAGAAGCAGCGTTCGCCAAGGAGCACGGCATCACGCAAATCGCCTTTGAAATGCATCCGGGCTTCGTCGTCTACAACCCGGAAACGCTCCTCAAACTGCGCGAACATGTCGGCGACGCGATCGGCGCCAACTTTGACCCGAGCCACTTGCTTTGGCAAGGCATCGACCCGGTTGAGGCGATCAAACTGCTCGGCCGCGAAAAAGCGATTTTCCACGTCCATGCGAAAGACACGTACTTAGACGAAGCGAACATCCGCAAAAACGGCGTGCTCGATACGAAACATTACAGCCAAATTCTCGATCGCTCATGGGTGTTCCGCACCGTCGGCTACGGGCAAAGCGAAAAAATGTGGCGCGACATCGTCAGCGCCCTGCGCGCCGTCGGTTACGACTACGTGCTGTCAATCGAACACGAAGATATGCTCGCTTCGATCGATGAAGGGCTGTCAAAGGCCGTCGCCCTCTTGAAAAAGGTGTTGTTCAAAGAAGAACTGCCGGAGATGTGGTGGGCATAAAAAGAAGGCGGCAAGGGAAAACGATCCCTTGCCGCCCGCGGTTTCAGCGTAAGCGCGAAAAAGACCCTCCAACGCCTGCCAAGAGGCGCACCTGCTTTAGACCACTTGCGCCGTCTCGCGGCCTACGCGCCCTTTCATGAACAGCAGCCGGTGCCCGTCCACCGTCAAATCGATCATCGCGCCATCCAACACATCATCGCCTGACTTTTTTTCCGTTTGCCTGCAAGTACGCGACCCGGTACCACTTGCGCCCGTACTCAAAATACATGTACCGCCCGCGCCGGAAATCGATCCAAAACTTCACCCGCTCACCATTTACGTTCTTCCATACATACCCCCACGCCCGGTCTTGGCGGATCGGCGCCATTTTTGGACGCGCGGAATTGATGGCTTCATAATACAGGCGGTGTTTGATGTCAAACAGCACCATCCCGTTTGCCTCCTTTTGGACATGATACTATATGTATAGCGCCAAACGGGCAAAAATAGACATGCTGGCTCACTCATTTCGTCTCAGCATTCGCCCTGCGAGCAACCGAACGGCCAACGTCAACAGAAACATTGTAACGAGTGAGTATTCCCACTTCCAACCATGATATTCGATCAAATCCGTATGCCGTTCAAAGACAACCTCAAGGGCTGTCAGCACCGCCGCATACCCCGCGCATTGCGCCGCCACACCCGGCCAGCGCGCTCGGCGCGAGGTGGCATAGACGTACACACTGACAACCGGATAGAGAAGATATTCAAAAATGACGCTGTTATTTGTATAAGAAGCAAAAAAACAGACCGGATACTCGAGCAGCCCGGCCCCCGCCACGATCGAACCGAAAAAACTCGCCGCATATGCATTCAGCAAAAACGACACCCATACATCCCGCGCTGGCAAAATGAGGAAACTCAACAACAAAAGCCCCACCCCGACCGCAACAAGCGCCCAAAGAATCCATTGTTCCATGATCGCCCCCCTGAATGCGAATAATGTCGATTTTTCTTAGTATGGGATGAAAGAGGGGGGAGTATGTGGGTGTATGGGAATTTTGATTGGGTTAAGGACACAAACGCTGAATTTTGAGGAAGAGACAATGATGTTTTGTTTAAAAACAGAGAAGCGATATAATAAATGCATGAGAAAATTCAATAAAATTTCTGTGACGAATGGCATGTTTGAGAGAGGGAAAAGAAAATGGCGTATATTATTCCAGAATGTCCGACATTTAAAACAAGAGGAGAAGAGAAGCTATTTAATGCTTTAAAAGCAAACCTGGACGATTTATGGACAGTGTATTATGAACCTGTAATTAACGGGAAATATCCAGATTTTATACTTTTTCACGAATATTACGGCATTCTTATACTGGAGGTAAAGGATTATACTACCCAGACGATTCTGGAAATTAGAAAAGATTACTGGAAAATATACAGCCAGGGGAAGGAGGTCAGTATAAAAAACCCGTTTAGTCAAGCAATTGAGTATCGAAATGAGTTAATAAATCTACTAAGCAAACACAAGGAATTAGTGGAACAAGCAGGAAACTTTCAAGGGAAATTGAAGTTTCCAGTTGCTGTAGGATGTGTTTTTGTAGATTTGACAGCGTCTGATATTATCAACTTGTGCATTGATCAGGTGATTCCGCTAGGACAATTGTTCTGTATGGAAGATCTTGAGGACAGTCATGTCTTTAACGAAAAAATCAACGGCATAATGGAAAAACTCTTCACCATTAACAGTCTTTCACGAGAAGAAGCCCATATTGTAAAACAAGTTATTTATCCAGTGATTAAAGTTAATTATTCTGGACAAGTAGATAGATCATGCAAAGAGGAACAACAAACGGGAAAAGAGGAGAAGGAACGAAAAGAAATATTGAATGTCCAATTGATTTCTTTTGAACATTATGTTGATGAATTTTATTATGTTGTTGATCGAGTCCATCATCTTTGCCAAACGAGAGCAGCAAGAAACATAACGATTGCCTATCCATTAAATCGCTTCTTGAGAAGAGGAACAGTAAAGGAGTTTATTAGTGATTTATTAAAAAGCAGAGGGCTTTTGGCAAAAAGAGGGCTGACACTGAAGCTTTTTGAGTTGGAGCAGTTAAGCGACTATTGTAGGAGTACGGACTATCTCTTTATTGTCGATATTAACTCTATTCGTTCAACTGCTGTTTATGAGCGGCAGCTGAGGCCGATTATAGAGGGAAAGATCTACAACGGTCCTATCATGTTAACGGCGAATAAGCCATCATGGCTGACGAAGAAGCTAAAAAATCGATTAGCGCAACGCTAATCGATTTTTAGCCAATTTTGATAGCAAATTTTGCTTTTTGGACAGTTCGCAGAGCCAACGAGTACAAGCTTTTCCTTGGCTCGTGTTAAGGCAACGTATAACACTCGCAGTTCCTCCGAATAAATTGAATATTGATTTAAGTTTACAGCTTCCTCATAGTTTTTAGAAACAATTTTTGTGCCTGTTGAATAATATTTTTCATAACAAAATTCGAGCGTCATTTGATCACGATGATATAAAATTTCAGGATTTAGCGCCCGCTGGCTAATGCTTTGATCCAAATTTGGAAGGATCACAATCGGAAACTCGAGTCCCTTAGCCTTATGAATCGTCATCATTGTTACATACCGGTCATCGGAATCAACATCCAAAACATCTGCCTGCGGTTCATCTTTCTCCGCCTGAATCATAGCTGAGAGCCATTGGATGAACTGCCCTAACGTAATGTGTTCATTGAAACCTAAATCCCTTGCAAGCTGTTTTAATTTTACGAGATTGGCATAAGCTTGTTTTGGATATGCTTTATGGGCAAGGGTAAATTTATAAATATAGTCTAATATTTGCGCGGGTGTGAATTTTGGGATTAACGGCTTTATATTTTTATAAAGTTCGTCGAGTTTATTGTGATCATAATTAATAAAAATAGTACCCAATGCCTCAAAAGCGTATTTGCTCATTGTTGGCATGTATAGATATTGGAGCAGCTTCAGGGCATCGATGATTTCCCGGCAGTTGTAAAAATCTCCGCTTCCAATCACCTTGAAAGGAATTTTTTGCTTTGTAAATTCTTTCTCAAATGCTTTAATCTCAAAGTTCTTTCGAAATAACAAACAATAACGGCTAGGATCGTCATTGTTTAATTTTTTCTTCAGCCACTCAGCTACTTGTTTCGCCTGCGATTCCTTCGGATTGCATAGAATCCATTCCGATATTTCGCTAAAGCTTATATGGGTCCCCTCATCTTTTGGTTTCAGTGGTTCTTGGTAAAAAGTATAATTGCTGCTTTCTTTTTTCTTAATGCGGTCAAAGACGGTGTTGACAAACACTACTAGCGACGGATTGGAGCGCCAGTTTGTTGATAATGTCAGCACCATGCCGTCCTTGGCAATCCATTCTTCAATTTTCGAGTATGAGTCGGTATCAGCTCCCCGAAATTCATAGATCGATTGTTTCAAATCGCCGACGAGAAATAAGGCAGGGGCATTGTCGGATCCATCGCAAATTAATTTTACCATTTCCGCTTGGTATAGCGATGTATCTTGAAATTCATCAATAAAGATGTATCTGTACTTTTGCTGGATTTTCCGCAATAAACCATAATCGTTTTTGAGTATTTTATAGCAGTACTCAAGAAGATCATCGACGTCTAACGAGTTATATTTAAGCAAATAATGGTGTTCATGAATGCGTTTTAGCAATTCAACCAGTTCTATTTTTAATCTCCTTGCTGTCCGCTCTTCCAACGATGAATAGCGTTTTGTACGAGTCAGCACCGTTTCAATGTCCAAGCCTTTCGTACGGAGCAATTCATATGACGTGGAAAGTATATCTTTTAACTTATGGACAGGCATAATGTTTAGATGTTCTACAGGCTCGTTATTGGCTCTTTTTTCTTGAATCCAAACTTCGATGACTTCAGTAATTGCCTGTTTATGTGAATCATTTTTTATATGGAAGTTTGGATTAAACAGTACATCATCTAAATAATAAGGGCCAGCCTCACTTAAAATGTTCTTGCAAAACTTATGAATGGTCGAAATTTGGGAAGAGTTGAGCAGTTCAAGTTCATACCGAAACCGTTTCCGCTCGCTTTCTGATGAACAACTGCTCCATTTAGCATAAAGGCGATTTTTTAATCGTGCTTGCAATTCTTCTGTTGCTTTATTCGTAAACGTAATGATCGCCATCTCCGTGATGGATAAAGATGGGTCTTCCTCGATTAACCGAACAATTCGCCGAGTCAATACTTCTGTCTTCCCAGTTCCAGCCCCGGCTTTAACTAGAATTTTTCGGCTGTTTGCATTAATCACTGCTTGCTGTTCTTCTGTCAGATTCATGTCTCAGCCTACTCCCTTTTCTTTACAGGCATTTTCAAAAGCGCAGTAGCGGCAGTGCGCTCCAGCTTTTTTAGAAAAGTGGCCTGATTCGATTTGTTGTGCGTAATAGGATAATGATTGTTCTGCCGCGCGTTCTTTTCGGCAAAACCTGCTAAGCAAATCAAAGTAATCCTTTTTAACTTGATCGAGCTTTTGCTGTTCATCCCTCGTTTCATTTGCAGAGAATGATAATATCTTCCTCATATTGGTAATAGAGTAATAATGAGTGATTGTTGGATAGGAAACGCGCAATTGACGCTCGCCGACAAATGTATATCCTTTAATTTTTGATTCTTGTCTTTGTTGTGTAATGGATAATGATGCTCGGTTGTAATCTGGGTTTGATAATATTTGGTTAAGCAATCTTTGTAGATGGAAATGAACACGCATTTTTACATCTTCCCAATAACGCTGCGCCATTGGAAAAGCAGTTTTTAGTTCTTTCTCTGCATGAGCAATAATATTAGGCAAGGCATGCGTAATTGTATGCATACTTTCCTTGGAGACTTTAGGAAACTGATTTACTAATAAAACAACAGCCTTCTCATACAAAAAAGAAGCTGCATAGTTTTGAAGGTGGAAGGCGGATGAATATACGTATTCATGCTCCAAGTTTTTTTCGTAATAAAATCTCCTTGGACAGAGTTGGTAAACTGCAACATCTTCAATCGTGATGATTTTATCCTTAGACATAGGCGGCAGATTTTGTTCATAGAATGGCAAAGCCTGAGCATCGGAAAGTCTGCCGGCGTCAAATAGCAGACCTTCTTTTTCTAATAGGTTTTCAATGGATAACAGGTCGTCGTCTGTTTCCCCAATTCCGAGTGCTTTAGCTATGTCATATAAGTAATGAGACGGGGATAATTTAATTCCGTCCTCAAACCGCGAATAGCAAATAAAAACAGACTTTTTCGCTGCTTGTAGAGCAGTATAGATATAATATACTGAGCGGTCTGCATAATAACGCAACAAGGAAATTTCATTCGAAAACTTTTGTACAGTGGCGGCGTTTAAAATTTTTCGCTCAATATCCGCCGACATCGGCCATGTATAAGCAATCCGTTCTGGATACATATGCTGGTTGAATCGGGTAATAAAAACATATTCGTATTTTTGGTACTCTACGTTGTTTGGTCCGGTGACCAAAACTTTGCTCAGTCGTACTTTTCTTTGATCATTCTCTTTTTCATGCTGCTTGTCATTCAAAACCGCATAAATGCGTCTTGCAAATTCGGAACGAGTAATTGCAAGATGGTTATGAAGAGTCAATTCTTCCACAATTTCTGCAAGCCGCTCTTTGATTTCCTCCTCTATTTCATTTGTATAAGGTGATTCTTCAAAGTAACGAACAATATGGTCAAGATGTTCTGTAAACGTCATATCCGATGCGGACATTAAATCAGAACTGATCGTTGCAATGATTTCAATTATATTTTTTACGTTAATTAATGTGTCCTTGCTAATGTAATATAATGGGTGAGATGTATAATCATCATTTATTTGATCCTTCGCTGCAATTAGTTCGTCGATTTTGTTGAACCAATCAGGAAATGTTTTGCAGTCCTCGAAAAAGGCCTGCAGATCGACGATGCACTGAAATACAGCTTTATCAGGAATCTGTACTAAATCACCTTCAATGAGTTCAAGAACCATGTTTATATCTATAAAATGAGGAAGTTCTAGCACTCCGATACGGTCATCGGTATGGATTTTGAGCAAATTAAAAACGGCTCTTCCATGAGGAAGATGAATTAATGAACGTTCAGGAACTTCCATTGCAATTCCATAGATTTCGGCAAGTTCTCGAACCGTCGGGCGTAGCTCCATTGGATTCGGTGTAATTAAGGCAATTTCATGAGGTTTTGCTGCTCCCTGTTCGATCAGTTTGCCCGCACGCTCTACAATGTAGTCCAGTTCTTCCTCTTCAGAAACGAAACGCAATACTGTTACTGAACGATCGCTAATCTCATTAACTTTAGAGTGAAAAATGGATTGCGCAAGCTGCTGTACAGTACTATGAGCAATTTGTTCTGATTTGATCGATTTCCACTCTGCCATAGGTGCGAAGTTCACATAGGTTGCTTTAACTGCTTCGAACGCAGGGTTGTTCGGAAAGTCTAAGTCGATAGGAATAAAGCAAATAATTTTTTTATCCACTTGTTGAAAACGGTTGATGAGCATTTGATGTTTTGGCAATATGGGCAAGAAGGCACCATCAAGCAAAAGCATGTCAAAACTTTCAAAGTTATATTCCTGAAGAAGCCGTACACATGCCTGTCCGTAGTCAAGTACACCTTGTTGTGAAAGTTCAGCCAAATAATTTTCATACAAATCGCAAACGAGTTCCCACGATTGTGTAGCATCAAGAGCGCGAATTTCCTCTAGGGATAGGCCGCTTTGCGAAAGTGTAATGAAGCACTCAGAGATATCTTGTAATGAAGATTTCCAAGCAATATTATTAGAGAATGAATGACTTTCTAAAACACGCCCAATTAGTACCGCAGATTCTCGTTTGGACAAAACGGTATATGGTCCGGTTTTGATTAATTTCAGCAAGAAACGATCCATTTCATAAAGGAAAATGCCTCTTTGTTCTAATGTTTTAGCTACTGTTCGAAAATCAGTTCCATTATTTTGAAATAGCTCTTTGTGTTGATTTCTGTAACTTTGCAATCTCTTTCGATACAAAATAAGGGTTGGTACAATATGGAGTATTTTTTTTTGACTGTATAAACTAATCTTTTTATTAAGCCATTTGTCTACGTCGTCTGTATAAGGGGTACAAAGTATTTCCAAGTTCATCCCACCTGTATATATTTTCTAAGAGATATAGTATAATATGAAAATAGGAATTATCAACCTTTATTATAAAGCAGTTTTTGTGGCTATGGATCCCATCAATTGTATATTTTTGTGGAACAAAAGACACTAATTTAATCCAAAAGGCATAAAAGGAGGAACAGCAATGCATAAGGATGATGAAAAACTTCTGGAATCTATATGCCAAAAACATGGCGTCCATCCTTCCTATCTTAAACAGCTGTTTCTTATTGAGAAAGAATATGCGGATAGAAATATGTATACAAGAAGTGGTATCTATAAGGATATTAAGCGTAAAATTGACGAATGGACGAAATGAGGTAAGGAGAGAGGGTCATGATTTTTGAGTATATAAAATTCAAAAACTATCGCCCTTATTATGGGGAGCAGATCCTTCATTTTCGCGGCCGGAAAAAAGAGCCGCCTTCGGTATACAAGAAAAATATTATATTAATTGGAGGATTAAACGGTCACGGAAAAACGTCATTAATTAACGCGATCTTTATTTGCTTTTATGGCCGCCGCAAATTCAAGGCTAAAGAGTATGAGGAATTGCTTCGAAACGCAGTAAACAAAAAGCATCTTGCCGAGGGGGGGAACGAAGGGTCCGTTGAACTTGCTTTCACCGACCATACGGGGAGCTATGCCATTGAGGTGGTCTTTAATCACCGGGATCTTAAGGAAACTCGTCGCATCTATCAATTGAATGAAGAGATGCAGAAAGTGCGGGAAATTGCCACGACAGAGCAAGCATTTTACGAGTTTATTGACCAACGCATCCCAATGGATGTATCACAATTTTTCATCTTCGACGCAGAAAAAATTCGCGATTTAGTCGGCGAACAAGACAGCGCAGAGACGATCCGCGCCATTCAAAAAGTTGTTTCTTTGGAGCTTTACAACCAATTGTTAAAGGACTTGGATCACATATCGAGGGAGTTAGCAAGAGATCTAAAGAAACAAGTGAAAGATAGCGACATTGAAGCGATTCTTGACCGCGCTGAGGAAATAAGTGACAAACTGGATAAATACAAAGATGAAGAAACTAAGATTGACGAACAGTTAACAGTGCTGACTGATCAGGTAAGGCAGCTCGAACGCGAGCGGCGGCAGCTTATTGCGCAATCAAGCGCGACGAAACAAGAATTGAGCCGATGGATTGGCGAGTACGAAGAAAAGGTTAATCAATATCGGGCCTTTTTAAAAAAATTTAAAGAAAAAGAGCTTTATCAGTTGATCTTGCTCCCGGCAATTCGCCAACTAAAACAAAACATAAAAAAAGAACGAGAATATTTAGACGCGAAATATAAGGAAAAAATGCAATTTGCGCCATACGAACAGTTTATTGAGAAGCTTCTAGAAGTGAGCGTTTTCCCGCCACTTTTAAGAAACCAAAAAAACCAATTAAAAGCGAAAGGTAAAGACATTTGGGCCCAACTAAATAACATTCAACGGTCACTTCTTAAAGAAGATGTAAATGTTATTCATGATTTATCGAATAAGGATTATCACTTTTTATTGCAGTACCCTGAAGCGAAAGCGCAGAACATTCGCACGGTTCTCGAAGAAATGAAAAAGGCAGAGGATATGTTGAAAAAGTATAGAGCGCAATTTGATGAGGCTCCTGATGCGGTGGATACAACCGAGCTTGATGAGCAAATTAAGGAATTCCATCAGCAACTCGGGGAGTTGCGGCAAAAAAAGAAAGATGTATTTTCCATTGTTCGTAAGTTGCGTGATGAACACACAAAACTTCAACGAGAAATTACAGAAAAGCAAAAGTTAAAGGACGAGCTCGGGCCGGTCGAGAAAAAAATCCAGTTGTTAAACAAGCTCCGTAGTGCAACACAAGAGTTTATCGACCAAGTGACGTTATTGAAAGCCAAGCAGTTGAAACTTCAAGTAGAGACGATCATGGAACAAATGTTTCGGAAAAGCGAATTTGGTGAAGTAAAATTCCACCCAGAAAAATTCACGTTAACTATTTACAACAAAGAAGGCCAAGAGGTTGACTTAATGTCACGATCGGAGGGTGAGAAGCAGTTGATTGCCCTCGCGATGATTTGGGCGTTGACGAAAGTATCGGGAAGCCAGATTCCATTTGTCATTGATACGCCATTAGCGCGCTTGGACAGCATTCACCGGTCTAACCTTGTACAACATTACTTTACGAAGCTAAGCGACCAAGTCATCATTTTATCAACGGATACAGAGATCACAAGCGATTTTTATAGTGAACTTGCTCCGTTTATTGAAAAATCTTATATTTTAAACTTTGATGAGGAAGAACAATATACGAAAATTGAGGAAGGATACTTTTTTGAGAAGGTGAAAAATCCGTGGCTAGTATGAAACTATCAAAGAATGGATTCGAAATTTTACAAAGAGTGATGGCAGAGCTCGAAATGGAACGTCCTGACGTGTTAAGACTCGCGTTTGCCAAGGGATTGACGGAATCGGAACTAATTCAGGAAAGAGAAAAAGAGGAGATGGCGAATATCGAGATTCCGGTATCTGTTATCGCGAAAGGTGATGATATCGTATTGATCAAACATCTGTTGATCGATAAAGTGCAGACTCAAATTAATGATGAAGCGTTGGATAAGCTTATTATCAGCTGCATTGAACAAGGATTAGAAATTATGAATGAGGAATTAAATCAGCTGACAGGGGCGGATAGCTATTTTTTCTACTTATTAGAAAAGCATGGGATTGCATAGGGATGTATAAAAAACAGGGGATGATGAATTTTATGATCATCCCCTGTTTTGTTTTAAGTAGATGTTTAAATAGACAAGCTTTTTACAGCATGATCCAAACAGACGCAAAAACGGTCGATGTCTTCTTGACTGATGTATTTATTCAGCGAGACCCGGAAAGAACTACGGATTTGAATAGCATCAAGCCCCATTTCTTTCAAAACATATGAAGGTTCGTTAATGGAGCAAGCTGAGCCGGTTGAGATCGCAAATTGATCCTTTAAGGTACGAATGATCAACTCATTGCTTACATTAGGGATTGTAAAGTTTAATATTCCAGGAATTTTGTCGATTGGATGTCCGTTAAATTGAATGGCCGGAAACAAATCCTTTAGCTTATTTACTAAGTATGTTTCCAATTCCATCAACTTCTGATGTTGATCTTTGTAATTCAGTTTTGCCAGTTCGGCGGCTTTCCCTAGCCCGACTATATTATGGACGCTTAATGTTCCGGAACGATATCCGTTTTCCTGGTTGCCACCATGGAGAAGGGGAGTGATTTTTGTTCGCAAACCAAGCTCCTGTTTCCGGATAAAGCAAGCGCCAATTCCTTTTGGTCCATACAGTTTATGGGCAGATAACGAGAGAAAATCGACCGGTGTTTTAGAAAGATCGACCTCAATTTTCCCAACCACTTGGGTTGCGTCTGTATGAAAAAACGCATTCGGATAGTGCGATTTAACATATTGGGATAAAGCGGGGATATCATTCAAAGTCCCGGTTTCATTATTCCCCCACATGATGGATACAAGAATAGTATCCTCACGCATGGCCTTTTTTAACATTTCCAGTTGTACTTGTCCAAAAGAATCCACGTCTAAGTAGGTGACCTCAAAACCTTCTCCCTCTAAAAACTTGCATGTTTCTAAGACAGATTTATGTTCGATTTTGGATGTAACAATATGCTTCCCCTTCTCTTTGTAAAAATGGGCAACTCCTTTTAGAACAAAGTTGTTGCTTTCAGTGGCACAGCTTGTAAAAATAATTTCATCTGGATCGCAAAAGAGGAGGAAAGCGACGTGGGAGCGCGCTTCCTCTACCGCTCTTTTTGCATTTTCTGCAAGGGTATAATATTTGCTTGACGGGTTGCCGTATTCTTCGGTCAAGTATGGCCACATCGCTTTGCTGACTTCCGGATCAATCGGAGTCGTAGCGCTGTTGTCGAGATAAATCATCGTATCATCTCCAACTCAAAGTTTGCTAACCCTTTAATTAACTTTTCATAATTGCCGGCATACTTATACTCATTTTCTAACCATTTAGCCCCGCGGTCCAGATGTTTTTTGATCAAGGATGGAAAGTATTCATCATCAGTGATGGGACGGCCAAGCTGCTGAGCGATCAGGGCTTTGTAAACAAAATCGTACTCCCCGGTCAAAGTGTTGCGGTTAAACTCCAAGCCGTTGGTGTCCGAATCGAACGATTCGATTGGCTCTTTCGACAGCAGGGACAATGCAATAGCCAGACGTGCGAGGACGTTAGGCGTAAGATTTGTGCTGGATTGCAGCTGTTTTAAAATATCCATTGTCTCCTTTGACGTTTTTAGGCGAAACTGCATAGATCAAATCCTCACTTTTTGGAAGAAGTAATGGTTATTAACATGGACTCGGTTTGAACTGCGGTCATAATGTAAAGAAAATTCCCGCTGGATATAAGGTTTCATTTGATTATAGTAATATTCGTCCACTTCTGTATTCGTTGACAAGATAATGACCTGATTGGCAGCGATAGGCAAATATTTTTGAATTAAGTTTTCTTTATGCGTCCGATCGAGGCGGCCAAACAAGGTGTCCAGTACAAAAGGTATTTGCCGTTTAGACGCTTTTAATAGCGCCCAAAGCAGTGATAAAAAGAATAATTGTGTTTCCCCTGCTGATAAGGAGTGTTTAAATACAGGTTTATTGGAATAGTTTAGCATCGTGATTTCAAACGTTTGCGGGTCAATTCTAAAAGAGTTTAAAAATTGGCCTTTCCGCATCAACGAGTTAAACATTTGCAGGAAATACCGTTCTACTGTTCCTAGATATTTTTTGATCTGTTCCTCTTGATAGCGAGATAAAACGCGGCTCAGCTTTTGACACAGTTCAAAAATGTTTTCATCTTTTTGCGCTTGGCGGATTCGTTTCTGTACTTTTTCTCTCTTAGCAATCAATTCTTGATAAAATTTTTGCGCTTCAAACAGTCTGGCCGTGTTTGCCTCAGTTTCATATTTGATTTGTTCATGGAGACGGGTATGCTCGTTTAGTTTGTTGATGATCTCCTTCAGCGACTCGTCTGTAAGACTGTGCTCAATCTGCTTTTTTATCGTATAAATTTCATTTGTCAAATGTTGAATCCTTGCGAACCATTTATCAATCAGTTCTCCATCAAAATGACGCACTTGCTTGAACAAATTTCTAATCGTCTGCTTTTGTTCCGAATTCATTTGGTGAATAAATTGGAAACGCTCAAAGTTAATGCCAACCGGTTTCATTGACTGAAACAATTTCTCTTTCATCGCCTCGGTGAAAGAGGACGTTGCTTCTCTTCCATCAAGGTCCGTAATGCGGAAATGGCGCGAAAGCTCCTTAAATAACAGCGGAAGTGTTTCGTTGTTTAACTCTTCTTTCAATGTATTGTATCTCTCGACACGTTCCTCTGCATCAATTTGGGTAACCGTCTGCTGCAAAAGACTCTGCACAATGACAAAAGGAAGCAACTCCGAAGCCGTTTCTTTAATTTTTTCGGCGATCTGTTTCTTTTCTTGCTCCATAAGAAAAATTTGTTCGTTTAGTTTTTCTCGCTCGCGAGCCATCATTCCCCCTTTGACGGAGAATTCCCGTTGGAGCTCTTGGATAGTTACTTGAATATCTTTCTCCTGTTCTTTCAATTCCGCAATCCGCCTTTCGAGGCTACGGATCACATGTTCCTGATTGCGGAGATCATATTCGATTTGTGTGTACTCTTTTTGTTCCTGGGTCAGGCTGGTAAATATGTTGTCCTGTTTCAAATACTTAAGCAAGTCTTCCTTTAACGTATCAAACAAGTCTAAGTTGAACAGTGTCATAAATGCTTCTTTTACGTTCTGTTCAAATTGTGCATCGAGGACGTATTGCTGAACTCTTTCACCGTCAAAAAACAAAAAGTCAAACAGGCTTGGCGGCAGGTTGCGCCGCAAGAAGTGATAAAACTCCTCCATTTGGTTGTCGGTAAGCGGAATGCCGTTTTTGGAAATTTGCAGATGCTCCTTTACGGTCTCTCTCGTGAGCTCCCACTGCCGGATTATATAATAATTTTCCGGCTCTCCATTATTATACAGAGTAAAATCTATTTCCACCCCGGCCATTTTGTTGCCTTCGGCTCGGGAATAGATATTGATTTTATCTTTAATAAAATCGATATATTTGGCGTTTGCCGATTTATATCCTAAAAACAGCGGACCGTAAAGCGCCAATTTGATGGCAGACAGGAAGGTCGTTTTCCCTGTTCCGTTCTCCCCCCCAATCAAAATAATGTTGGCGCGCCCCTTTTTGTTTCCAAAGACAAATTCATTTCGTCCATAATAAATGCCAAAGTTTGTAATTACTAGTTGGTTAATCTGCATAGTCGTCACCTTGTTGTAGTTGATTAAAATGTAGCCATTCCTCATTCAAAATCCGGTTGATATCTTTTAAAATGCCGTATCGATGCTTATATCCATAATGTTGAAATTCAAGGTGCACAAGTTTTTGGACAAGTTCAAACTCCAATTCTTCTTCATGGCACAGCTTTTTAAGCAGCTTGATGTCCTCGCTTTCAAGAAACTTGCTTTCTTCTATGTCCCAATTCGGGCGATGTCCGTATACTTCCTCGTAAATGGCTAAAACGGAGTCTTCCCAATCCCCTTTTTCAAACCAAATTTTACGTATTTCTTTCAGTTCTTCGACAGTGATCAATTCATATTTGGGTTGATGAGGATGTTGCAACTGCTTTTCTGTTTCCAACAGCTTTCTTAAAATTTCTTTCCGATGTTCAAGGGTATATGGACCTAACCCTAACCGTTTATTGTCCTCGTCGCCAATTAAATATACTGAACCGTTCGCCCGCTTCTTTTCGCGATAATCTTCTTTGTCACGGTTTTCCATGAGCCAGTTTCGAAACTTTAGGAGCGGTGTTAACCATTCATCACCAGACTCGATAAACCCCTTTAATGATTTATCTTCTTGCACAACTGTACATACCCAGCAACCGAAGCGGCTGTTGCCGCACGAGGGCGTTGAATTGTCGATGACTAATGGACATTCCCCCTGGCTGTCTTGGTACAAGGCAAGCAAGTCGGCGTTATCAGCTCCCCAAGGATTTGGCACTTGCATTAAATATGTCCAAACATCGTCTAACGAGAAATCTTCAATCGGCGCATAAACGTAAGAATTAGGGAGTTTAGTATGACGCCGTAAAATTTTCCCTTCAATTTTATGGGTATTCATGACTTGCGCCCTAGTCGAGCTTTCCGATTTCCGCACTCCGAGTACGACAACCGTTTCACCAAACTCTGACACTTTGTTTAAGATGAAGTTGTTGGCTGGATCTATTTTTAAACGGTCTGTACACCACCTGAATTTCTGTCGAGGAGCCGGGTAACCTCGACCGATCAAGTTGACCCAGAAAGTGTTTGTAATGTTTGGCATTACTTTTTCAACATGAATAGGAAGTTCAAGCTCGTTGGCAGCTTTTTTCATTTTCAATAGCTGTGTATCGATGTGTTCAAGTATTTTAGGGTTTTCTACCATCGTATCGGATGAGATAATGTAGACAGGTTTTGTCAATTCATTTTTGCTCATTGATGACAGCGCATAAAAAATAATCTGAACAACAACAGTAGAGTCCTTGCCGCCACTAAAGCCCACAACCCAGGGGCGGTCATCCGATTTGTATACTTCCTGAACGTTTTTATACAAATCTTCTTTTTTATGATTTAAAAAATAATGAAGTCCCATTCGCTTATACTCCTTTTTTTCAAAAATACAACATAATGCAATCGACAAGAGATTTATGTAACAGGTAGTTTTTGTGTATTGATATAAACTATGTGCACATAGTACGTTGTTCGATAATCATCGGTAATGCAAAAGGGATCTATTATATTATTTTAAACTATTGATTATATAGATTCAATTTGAAGGTTTGACATTTATATATACATGCAACATGAAGTCCAAAAATCCAACAATATCGCGGCATGGGCAGCGGTCGTTGGATGAAACACCGTTTCGCCATCGTGGATAGATTCGGAAGTCTATTTATTTAAATGTTTGAAAAATATAAATTATTTATTGACTTGCTTGCCAAAACGGTTTATGCTGATGTTACGACTTTTAGAAAGCAGAGGAGAGATGAGCCATGAGTGTAGTCCAGGAAACGAAAGGCTATTTCGGCGAATTCGGCGGCAGCTTCGTTCCGGATGAATTGCAGGAAGTGCTTGATTATTTGGAGGAGCAGTTCCTGAAATATAAGGATGATCCGGAATTCAATGAGGAGTTTCGAACCTACTTGCGGGAGTATGTCGGCCGCGAGAGTCCGCTGACGTTTGCGGCGCGATTGACGGAGCGGCTCGGCGGGGCGAAGATTTATTTGAAACGTGAGGATTTGAACCATACTGGTTCGCATAAAATCAACAACGTCATCGGGCAAATTTTGTTGGCGAAGCGGATGGGCGCGAAGCGGGTGATTGCGGAAACGGGTGCAGGCCAGCACGGGGTGGCGACCGCTACCGCATGCGCCATGTTTGGCATGGACTGCACCATTTATATGGGGGAAGAAGATACGAAGCGCCAGGCGCTCAATGTGTTCCGCATGGAGCTGCTAGGGGCGAAAGTCGTGTCGGTCTCGAAAGGTCAAGGACGATTGAAGGATGCCGTGGACGAGGCGCTGAACGATCTTGTGCAAAACTATAAGACTACATTTTACTTGCTTGGTTCGGCGGTTGGTCCGCATCCGTACCCGTCGATGGTGAAACATTTTCAGTCGGTTATTAGCGAAGAGAGCAAGCGGCAGATTGTAGAGAAGGAAGGACGTCTTCCGGATGCGGTAGTGGCCTGCGTCGGCGGGGGAAGCAACGCCATCGGGGCGTTCGCCCATTATTTGGATGAACCGAGCGTGCGGCTCATCGGTGTCGAGCCGGAGAAGGCAGCGACGCTAACGAAGGGCGTTCCGGCCGTGTTGCATGGATTCAAGTGTTTGGTGCTCCTTGATGAAAATGGAAACCCGCAGCCGACATACTCGATTGCCGCCGGGCTTGATTACCCGGGCATTGGTCCAGAGCATAGCCATTTGAAAGTGTCCGGGCGGGCTGAGTATTACACGGTCACGAATGAGGAAGTGCTTGAGGCGTTCCAACTGTTGTCCAAAACGGAAGGAATCATCCCAGCGCTGGAGAGCGCCCATGCGGTGGCGTACGCTATCAAGCTCGCGCCGACGTTAAGCAAAGACCGAATCATCATTGTGAATTTGTCGGGGCGCGGGGATAAAGATGTCGAGCAAGTGTTTTCCATGTTGCAATCGTGAAGAAAGCAGGCGGTTGTTCACGACGGTGTTCGCGTGAAGCCGCCTGCTTATTGTTTTCGATCTCCCGTTTCCCGATTGGTGATGTTCTGTCCTTTTTCACCATCGTTGGCTAACTAATCGCCACTCCTGCGCTCGCATATCCCGTGACGGAAGCGGCGATTGAAAGGCCGGAAGTGGTGATGAAAAACGCCATGAGCAGCCGGTCGCCAGTATTGACAGGCACGTTTAATCCTGTGATGATGCCGCTGGCGTTTTGGGCTAGGGAGATGGGAAAGGTGATTGATGGCGTTAATGTAATGAGCGTGCCTGGAATAGGCGAAAATACGTTGCTGGATGGAGAAGTGGCGATATACAATTGAGCGCGGATCGTAGCTGTTCCTAAAAGCGCTGTGCCTGTTGTAGCGGAAAAATTGGCTGCGACAGCAGTAATGATTCCTGAACGCGGGATGGTAAAGGAAAAATTCGATGTGCCGCCAAGGTTTATCGTTCCTCCCACTAAACTGATGCTTGAAGCAGCGTTTCCAAATCCGATCAAACTTGTGGTGTCGGCCAACCCGGCTATAGTGGCGGTCAAGACAACCGTTGTTCCTGAAGCGAATGGAATGATGGCTCCTGCTCCAGCCGATCCCGTCGGCCCTGTGGGTCCTTGAGGTCCTGTGGGTCCAGTCGGCCCTGTAGGTCCTTGAGGTCCTGTGGGTCCTTGAGGTCCAGTCGGTCCTGTAGGCCCTGTGGGTCCCGTGGGTCCTGTTGGTCCGGTATAGATTTTTACAATCGGCGGCCATGTTCCGCATAAAGGGGAAAGACATTTTACACGAATAGGATGTCGGTCAGACAAGCGGCATAACCTCCCTTCATCACGATTCATCGGTTTGGTGGAACGTGCTTTCGGCGGCGAGAATGGATTGCAGCAAGCATTCGTTGTGCAAAACCGCGGGATGATGAGGAACGTATTGTTTGGCTTTTTCGTTATGTTGGTATGCTAACTCGTACTCGCCCATGTAAAAGTAACATACACAAAGCTGCAAGTGGGGAAGCCAAGTCCAACAAGCATGATGAACAAATCCCCAGCTGTCGGAAGGCATTGTGAGCTGAGTGGCTAAATGGTACCAAAAGGCGGCAAGACGATATTGCTTGCGCTGAAGAAAGTAATAGCCCAGCCGGCAGCAGCATTCAGCCCGAGGGGTATCGTATTCGAAAGATTGGTACACATATCGAAATGCCTGTTCTTCATCACCAAGTGCGTAAAAACAGTCTGCCAACTTTCCGCAGGCGGCGATGCAATCTTCCACCCACCCTTGTTTGGTCTGCAAAAACTGTTCATAATACTGAATGGCCCGCTCGTATTGTTGATGGTCGAACAGTTCGTTGGCGAAGTAAAAGAGATCTCTTGGCGAAAATTCTGCTCCTTGTGCCAACTGCCTTTCATAAATTTGCAAATTTCGATCTGAAGCGCAGCGGTTCGGTTGATGAATAATGGTAATATCGCTGTTGAGAATCGTTCCCCATACTTCTAGATATTCATGAACCATCCCATGCCATCGGAAGCCGCTGGATCGTTTGACGAGACGATTTCGGCGGACGCTAGAGATCGTCTTTCCATATTCATCTTGGGCAAGGCTGTAAATCATGGTGACGGAGTCGATGTCAGAAGAAAGGGTGCGCTTCAATGTGAGGAATTTGGTCTGCTCTTCTGCCGGCAAGATGTCGTCTGCGTCCAGCCAAAAAATATAGTCCATGGTGGCGTGGGAAAAGGAGAAGTTTCGCGCCGCCGAGAAATCATCGCTCCAAGGAAAGTCGATGACTCGTGCGGTGTAGGAGCGGGCGATTTCTTTCGTGCGATCCGTTGATCCTGTATCCACAATCACGATTTCGTCTACGAGATGTTGGACGCTGTCCAAACAGCGGGCAAGGACGTCTTCTTCATTTTTGACGATCATGCAAAGACTGATGGTGATCAATTTCCTTGCACCTTCCTTTCGGCCATGTTGCTGTTTCACTATATGCATCATGCGGGAACGTGCTTATGCCAATGCCGCACATGGCGCTGTGAAAATCGAGGAAAAAGGGCGGAGTGAAGAAAATCCCTTCATCCCCGCAATCAATGGGGGATGAAGGGACTGATTTGCTTCGCGGTTGACCTTAGTTGTGAATGAGCGCCCTGCTGTAAGGCGGTGCTCCCGTAATCCTCTTGCTTTGAAACGCCAGCCTCAATCGGGAGGGGTTACACCGCTTCAACAGGAATAAATTCCCATTTATTTACATCAAATAATCCTTGGTCGGTCAGCTTGAGCTCTGGGATGACCGGCAAGGCGAGGAAGGACAATGTGATGAATGGGTTGAACGAGCCATTGGCGCCGATGGCTTTAAGGGCTTTGTCAATCTGCTTCAATCCGCTTAGCACCTCGGTATAGTCTTTTCTTGTCATTAGACCGCCGATCTCAAGCGGCAGGCTGGCAAGCACCGCTCCGTCTTTGATGACCGCCAAGCCGCCGTGCTGCTGGCGGAGTTGTTCGATGGCGGCGGCGAGGTCGCGATCGTTTGTTCCGGCGGCGATGATATGGTGTGAGTCGTGCGCGATCGAAGAAGCGATGGCGCCTGCCTTGAATCCGAAGCCGCGGACGATGCCAAGGCCGATGCCGAGGCCGCGATGGCGTTCGACGACAACAAGCTTCAGCAAATCCCGCTCGATCGACGGGCAGAAAGCCCCTTCCTGGACATCAACGTCCGTGATGAGGTGGTTCGTATGCAAATGGTTCGGGATGATCTCGATGACATGGGCTTTCGTTCCTCTTTTCATCGGGATGCGAAGATCGGTTTCGTCCACTGCTTGGCAACGGATGGAGTGAAGCAATGGCTGTTCAAGGCTTTCTGCCGATCGTTCGGCCGGAAACACCGTCTGTCCATGTTGGGCCACTAGTCTTCCCGCTTTGAAGACGTGGGTGATGTTCAATGTTTCCAAATCGTCAACGAACAAAAAGTCGGCGTCATATCCTGGAGCGACAGCGCCTTTTGTCGGCAAACGGTAGCACTCTGCGGCGTTCAGCGTGGCCATTTGGATGGCCAGAAGCGGGTCGAGGCCGGCCTGAATGGCGAGCCGCACGTTATGATCGACGCTGCCTTCAAACCATAAGTCATCAAGATGTTTGTCATCCGTGCAAAAGAGAAAGCGGCGCGCGTTGTGCTCATGGATGGCGGGGAGAAGTTTTTTGAGGTCTTTGGCGACTGAGCCTTGGCGAATGAGCACGTACATGCCGCGGCGAACGCGTTCCAGCGCTTCGTCGGGAGTGACGCATTCATGGTCCGTATGGATGCGGGCGCTTCGGTAGACGTTGACGGCATCAGCGTCAAGCCCCGCCAAATGGCCGTCGATCAGGCGGTTGGCGTTGGCAGCGAGCGCCAGTTTGTCAAGCATCGATGGATGTTGTTCCCGTAATGATGGATAGTCCATCACTTCCGCCAATCCGAGAACGCGTTCATCGTTGAAAAACGGTGCCAGTTCCGCGGCGGATAAGACGGCTCCGGCACGTTCAAACGAGGCGGCTGGCACGCACGACGGCAGCATCATATACACATCGAGCGGCGTCCGTTTCGCATCGTCGAGCATAAATTGTATGCCGCGGACGCCAGCGACATTGGCGATTTCGTGCGGATCGGCAATGACGGTCGTCACGCCGTGCGGAAGAACGACGCGGGCGAATTCGCTCGGGGGCACCATCGACGATTCGATATGCACGTGTCCGTCAATCAGCCCCGGGCATATATAACGCCCTTCGGCATCGATCGTTTTCCTTCCCTCATAGCGGCCGATGCCGACGATCATCCCTTCCGCAATGGCGAGATCCCCTTCGATGATTTCGCGCGTGAACACGTTGACGATTTTCCCATTTTGGATGACGAGATCGGCTTTTGTTTGTTTGGCGGCGGCGGCGATTTGGTTGTGCAATGTCGAATGCATGCAGTGATTCTCCTCTCTTCATGATGTGAATCGCGATGCCAGTGGAAATTGGCTTTATTGTAATGGGCTTGATGGAAGATGTCAATCGCTTTGGCGCTGATTTTGACATACCCTCTTTATAACGTAACAGTGTTATGTTGCATTTATGATTGTGAGGGGGGATGCCACGATGGAACCAGAACTCATCTCAAAAAAAGAGCTGCTCGAGCTGACTGGCATTTCGTACGGCCAGCTGTACCGCTGGAAGCGGAAAAAGCTCATTCCGGAAGAATGGTTTATTCGCAAATCGACATTCACCGGGCAAGAGACGTTTTTTCCGAAAGAGAAAATCTTGGCCCGCATTGAGAAAATCAAAGAGCTGAAAGATGAGCTGTCGCTCGATGAACTGGCGGGTGTGTTTGCGCCGAGTCCGGCGGCGGTTGTTTTGACGAAAGAGGAAATTGTAAAACGTCACATTGTTTCGGATTTGGTGATGCAATGGTTGGATGATGAATGGGGAGGCCGCCAAGATGTGTCCTTTGCCGAGCTCCTGTCCCTTTACATCGTTGACCGGCTTCTTCGTTCCGGTGAGATCAGCATAGAAGAAGGAAAAAACATATGGATGATGTTTAAGAGCCATTATCCAAAATTGCAAGGGAAGTTATGCGAGCTTGTCGTTTTGCGCAAAATGGGGGTCACGGTTTCCTTTCTTGTGGAAGGGACAGCAACTTTGCATGTGGAAGAAGGGGCGAAGCTCATTGCGCGGCTGCACGTGCCAACGTATATTGAAGAGTTGAAACTGGCCATTTCGGAGGGATAAAAGGATGGAGCGTCGAGATTTGGTCATTGCCGGGACGGGTCATGCGTCCGGCGGGCTGTACAATTTGGTGAAATTGTCGGGAAATGGGAAGCTGTACGGTGACATCGGCTGCCTCGAGCTGCAGGTGCAAGGAAACGCGGCCGTGGAAGGGAGCGTGAAAGCCAACACGGTTCATATTGCCGGGAAAGGAAATGTGGCAGGCGGGGTGGGGTGTGAGTGGATGAAAGTGAGCGGGAGCATAAGAATTGAAGAAAATGTGCAATGCCAAGAGGCGACCGTTCGCGGCCGCGGGGAGGCGAAAGGTTCATGGGCGGCGGAGGTGGTTCGCGTCCATGGTGAGCTCAATATCGGTGGCGATTGCTCGGCTGAGCGGATGGAGGTGGAAGGGCATTTTGCGGTCGGCGGGCTGCTGAACGCGGACTATCTCGAAGTGAAGCTGTTGGGCCCGAGCCGCGTAAAGGAGATCGGCGGAGAGACGATCGTCGTCAAGCGGCAAGGAAGTTCGCTGTTCAAAAAATGGTTTTTTCCAGCGGAGTTGACCGCCGATGTCATTGAAGGGGATTCCGTCCATCTCGAACATACGAGCGCGAAAATGGTGCGCGGCAATCGCGTCGTGATCGGGCCAGGGTGCGAGATCGAGCGAGTCGAATACCGAGAAAAGTTGGAATGCGATGAAGAGGCGAAAATCGGCACGATCGAGAAAGGGTGAAAACGATGGCGGAACGAAACTTGACGGTTCATGGATCGGCGCTTTCTGGAGGCGGTGTGTTCCATCACGTCACGATTCGCGGCGATGCGACGATTCGGGGCGACATCGAGTGCGACCGCTTGAAAGTGTTTGGCGCAGCCGACATGAAAGGAGCAGTTGCGGCCCGCACGTTTCGCCTATTTGGCCAAGCGAACGTGGACGGTTCCGTACAGGCGGAGAAAATGGGGGTGTTCGGGGAAGTGGACATCCGGGGACACGCCCGCCTTGGGCATCTTCAGCTGCGCGGGATGGCGCAAGTCGAGGGGGGCATCGAAGCCGATGTCATCCGCGGTTACGGCGAGCTGTCGGTGTCGGGAAGCTGCGAGGCGGAGAGTGTTGCGTTGACCGGAGTTGTGCACATTGGACAGACGTTGAATGCGGAGCAGGTGGAACTGTCGCTCTGTTTTGCCGACAGCTCGGTCAAGGAAATCGGGGGGCGGACGATTTCCATCACCCGCAGCAAAAAATGGAGCGCGATTCATTGGTTGAGCCGTTTTTCTTCTTCGCCCGCCGTATTGGCAGCGGATGTGATTGAAGGAGATGAGATTTATGTGGAGTATACACGAGCCGCGGTCGTCAGGGGGGATCGGGTGACAATCGGTCCGGGCTGCGACATTGGGCTTGTTGAATATCATACAGCCTTTGCCCAAGACAAGAAGGCTGCGGTGAACGAAAAAAGACAGAGATAGAGGGAAATGGAACGGATGGAGAGGAAGGAAACGAAGACGGGATTGGTCGTGATCGCGCTGTTGCTCGGCATTTTTGTCGCTTCCATGGACAATACGATTGTGGCGACCGCCATGGCGACGATCGTCGCGGATCTCGGGGGGCTCAAGCAGTTTGTTTGGGTGACGTCAGCGTATATGGTGGCCGAGATGGCCGGGATGCCGATTTTTGGGAAACTGTCCGATATGACGGGAGGAAGCGATTTTTCTTATTTGGCATCATAGTGTTTTTGCTTGGTTCGATTTTGTGCGGCATGGCGCAAACGATCGTCCAGCTCAGCATCTTCCGTGCCATTCAAGGCATCGGCGGCGAGGCGCTGGTGCCGATTGCGTTTACGATTATGCTACCGCAACGTGATGTTCGGGTTTATGCTCTTGTTTGCGGCCGGGATCGGGCTGTTTGGCACGATTGATGAACAGACCACGCGTCTTGTCGTGACGTTGTACATGATCATTGTCGGATTAGGGATGGGCGCTTCGTTTTCCGTCCTCGGCATGGCGGCGATCCATCATTTTTCCGAAGCGGAGCGGGGCGCGGCCAGCTCGACGAATTCATTTGTCCGGTCGCTCGGCATGACCGTCGGCATTACGGTGTTTGGCATCATTCAGCGCAACTTGTTTACGGATCAATTGGCTGAGCAGTTTCACGGCATGGCGCAAGGCGCGTTTGGAAGCAGTGTTCACGACCCGCGGGCGATGTTGTCGCCAGAAGCGCGGGCGCACATCCCGGCACCGGTGCTCGATCGGTTGACGGAAGCACTGGCTTCTTCGATCGCCGATACGTTTTTATGGGCGCTCATTCCCGCGGCGCTCACGATCGTTTGCGTGCTTTTGATGTCCAATGATCGGCTCGCCTCGTGGACGGGTGCGCGGGAACGAGCAAGTGAGAAATAAAAGGGGCATGATTGGAAGAAAAATAGAGTCTATGCAGCGGACGGTGCTCATCATGCGGTTAGGGTGCGCCGTCCGCTTGTGGTTTATGCCGGGCTTTTGGCGAGATGTTGCAATTTCACTTCTTCCCGATGGAATTGCTTAAACAGCGTTATTACATCTGCTGTACGTTGAAAGTGATAACGAATCGGGCGCCTCGCCAATAGCGGCAAGGTGTTTTTTGTGTGCAGATTGACAATAGAATAAACTGAGGGCTAATATACCTGTGTGGGTAGTCAGATCGCATTGGTTTCGATCATTCTAAGCATGAAAATCCGCTATTGGTTGTCAGTGTTGTTGCATCAGTGGATGTGATCTAAAAAATAGTGGAACCGATGAGTGATGATTGGATCATCGATCATAAAAGAGACGATCCGGCAAGTTCGTGAAAAGGGGGAAAAGGTGGATGAAGGAAGAAAGACCAAAACCGACAGAGGACTCCAAATATATTCAGCAGCACTTAGCCAATGAACGGACGTTTCTCGCCTGGATTCGCACCTCGATTGCCATTATTGGAATTGCTTTTTTAATGATCAATTTGCATGAAAAATCAACGAGCAACGCATTGTCCACGGCCATTGTCCAATTGATCGGAGCATTGGCGGTGGTCATTTCCATCTGCACGATTGTGTTTTCCACCATTAGTTATGTCATGAAGACCAAACAAATTAATGAACAAACGTTCCGGCCGTCGCGCCCGCTTATTTGGCTTTTGGCTTCTCTGTTGCTGCTGATCACCGGATTGTTTGGATATTATTTTTTTACCTTGCTTTAATAGCGGCTTTTTGGCCGCTTTTTATTATCCTGAACCGAGAAGACACCCGCTTCCACGTGTGAGCATTGGTGTGCGTGGAGGACTTGCGCGTTAGGAACATGCAAAAGAATCGCAAACTAGCCATGTCAAGACAAGGTGCGGTTGCGGTCGATAAGCATATATATATTTATCATGATGCCAGCGCCGAAGCTTTATTGATTCAACGGGGGGATGGTCATGTTTATCCACATTGTTCAACCTGGAGATACGCTTTTTTCAATCAGCAGGCGATACGATTATCCGCTGGAAAGTCTGCGCCTTGTCAATGGCTTAGTTGAAACGAATATTGTTCCTGGTCAAGCTTTGCTTGTTCCTAGCTATACGTATACAGTGCAGCCAGGAGACACGCTAAGCGCCATTGCACAGAAAGCATTTGTGACGGTCGAACAGTTGCGGGCAGCCAATCCGGCGGTGGATCCGTACAGGATGTATCCGGGAATGAAAATTTATATTCCTGATATTTCCTGGTATCAAGCTATAACGTTAGCCTATTACATTCTCCGCGAACCGAACTTAGATCGGACGTTCGTGCGAGATTTTGCCCCGTATTCATCGTACATTGCCCTGTTCGAATATCACTTTGCCCCTAATGGCGACATTGTCACTACGCGGGATGACGCCGCAGCGATTGAAACAGCATGGCAAAACCGCGTCACACCCATTGCGGTCGTGACGAACCTAACATCAGAAGGATTTAGTGCGAGACTGGCAAGCCAAGTGCTGAACAATCCGGAAGCAAGGGCGAACTTGGTTGAGAACATCTTTTATTTAGTATCACGGAAAGGCTATGGTGGCGTCAATATTGACTTCGAGCAGGTTCGCGGAGAGGATCGTGATTTGTTTACGGGTTTTTTGCGCCAGTTGCGCGATCGGTTAAAACCGGCTGGGTATGTTTTGACGATCGCCGTTCCAGCGAAAACGAGCGAGGAGATCCCTTGGCTCAGGGGCTACGATTACGGCGGCATTGGTGCTGTCGTCGACTATATGTTTATTATGGCGTACGATTGGCACCATTTAACAAGTGAACCTGGTCCAGTCGCTCCTATTAGTGAGGTGAGATCGACGCTTCAGTTTGCCGTCGAGCGCGTCCCCCGAAAAAAAATCTTGCTCGGACTCCCTTTATATGGATACGATTGGATCATTCCGTACCAGCCTGGGACATTGGCGGAGGCCCTCTCCAACCAAGAGGCGGTTTTAACCGCCATGCGTTACCAATCGCCGATTCAATATTCGTTTCAATATGAATCCCCTTTTTTCGATATACGGATGAACTTGGAAACATTCATGAGGTATGGTTTGAAGATGTCAGAAGCATAGGACAGAAAATGAAATTGGCCCGCCAATTTCAGATTGCGGGCATCGGTGCATGGGAGTTGGGGCTGCGATTTGCGCCAGGCCCATGGTTGGTGCGAAAGTTTTTTACTGTTCGGAAAGTATAAGAAACACCCATTTCCGTTGGTTGTCTAGTCAGCGGGGAAATCGGGAAAATGGATGCTTCTCGCTTCGTTTGAAGTGGGAAGCGTTTTTTGGAAGCTGGCTGAAAAGTCGTTGCATTGGATTTTGCGTTTTTTTGTTGACAAAAAAACAATGATGCGATAGTATGATTATTGCAATACATATACACGTATATGTATAATACAGCGTGTATATGTGTATAAAATATTATGAGGGTATCGAAATAGAATAGCGACATACGTGAAGGAGGTTGTTGTCATGAAAGTGGCGATTATTGCAGCAAACGGCGGGTTGTTTGATGCGTACAAGGTGTTCAACATCGCGACGGCCGCTGCGGCGGCAGACGCGGAGGTCGGGGTGTTCTTTACGTTTGAGGGGTTGAATCTCATCCATAAAGAAGCGCACAAACAATTGCCGATTCCGGAAGGGAAGGAACATTTTCAACAAGGGTTCCAAAAAGCGAACGTTCCATCGATTGCCGAATTGCTTCAAATGGCGCAAGAGATGGGGGTAAAGCTGATCGCTTGCCAAATGACGATGGATGTCATGGGGCTTGACAAAGACCAATTCGTCGATGGCATTGAAGTAGCGGGGGCGGCGACGTTCCTGCAGTTTGCGAAAGACGCTGATATTACATTGGCTTTCTAAGAAGGAGAGAGGGGGAAAGAGAAGATGGCACAAGTCACTGTCTATACTACAACGACATGCCCGTATTGTGTCATGGCGAAAAACTTTTTGCGCGCCCAAGGGATTCCGTTTAAGGAAGTGAATGTCGAGCTCGATCCGGAAGCGGCGCGGAGGCTGGTGGAAACGACGGGACAAATGGGCGTGCCGCAGATCGAGATTAACGGCCGCTGGGTGCTCGGGTATGATCCGGATGCCATTATGGCATTGTGGAATCAGGCGAATCATCGTTGAGAATAACGGACCATTGACAAAACCATAAGATCAGGAGGGGATATCGTTGGCAAAAACGATTTCGGTCAAAGAGATCGCCAATAAGATCATTCGCGGTGAGGAGCTGTTCATTGTCGATGCTCGCAACCCCGAAGATTTTGCTGACTGGCGGATTGAAGGGAGACATGTCGAGGTCGTCAATATTCCGTATTTTGAAGTGTTGGATGGCATTGAACCATATTTGGACCGTTTGCCAAAAGAGAAAAGCAAAACGATTTATGCCGTTTGCGCGAAGGGCGGTTCGTCAGAGTTTGTGGCCGAACAGTTGGAAGCAGCGGGCTATACGGACGTTTATTCGATCGAAGGCGGGATGAAGGCATGGAGCGAGCATTTGGAACCCGTAAAAATCGGTGAGCTGAAAAGCGGAGGGACGATTTACCAATTCGTCCGCCTTGGCAAAGGGTGTCTCTCGTATCTTGTCGAATCGAACGGTGAGGGGGCGTTGATCGATACGAACCGCATGACTGACGCTTACGTCCGTTTTGCGAACGAACACGGCATTACAATCAAGCATGTGCTCGATACGCACTTGCATGCCGACCATATTTCTGGCGGGCGTAAGTTGGCGGAAGAACTGGGTGCGACGTATTACTTGCCGCCGAAAGACGCAGAAGAGGTGACGTTTACCTACACACCGATTCAAGATGGCGACCGCATCCACGTTGGCCATGTCGTGATTGAAGCGTTGTATTCACCGGGACATACGATCGGCAGTACATCGTTTATTGTGGACGATCAATATTTGTTAACCGGTGATATTTTATTCATCGACTCGATCGGGCGCCCGGATCTTGCTGGGAAAGCGCAAGACTGGGTCGATGATCTGCGGGAGACGCTTTACCGACGTTACAAACAGCTTGCAGATGATTTGATTGTATTGCCGGCGCACTATATGGGGCCGAATGAAATGAATAAGGATGGCAGTGTGGCGGAACGGTTGGGGGTTCTTTATGAAAAGAATCATGGTTTAAATATTTCCAGCGATGAAGAATTCCGCCGAACGGTCACGGAGAACTTGCCGCCGCAACCGAATGCTTACAAGGAAATTCGGCAAACCAACATGGGGAAATTGCATCCTACGGAAGAGGAACAACGGGAGATGGAAATCGGTCCAAACCGTTGCGCCGTTCGGTAGGGAAAAGCCGGCGTTTTCCAATGCCGGCTTTTTTCCTCTCTTTGCGAGTATAATGAAATGGAAGTGAGGAATAGGAGGGAAAAGGATGACAGGGCATCGTTTTCATTACGAACATGCTGAACGATTATTGGATCCGAAGCGCAAGGAATGGATCGACCCGCAACGGGTCATTTCGATGTTGTCCGTGAAACCGGATGACACGGTCGTCGATCTTGGCGCCGGGAATGGTTATTTCACGATTCCTCTCGCGCAGGCGACAAACGGAAAAGTGTATGCGGTCGATGTGCAGCCAGAAATGATTGAATTGCTAAAACAGCGAGCCGCGAAACTAGCGGTCACCAACATCGAATATCGGGTGGCGGATGTCGCTTCGACCGCCTTGCCTTCGCATTCGGTGGACAAAGGGATCATGGCATTTGTCTTTCATGAGGTGGAACAAAAAGAAGCCGCCCTTGACGAAATTCGCCGCGTGATGAAGCCAAACGGGCAGTTTCTGTTGATCGAATGGGAGACGATGGAAAGCGAAATGGGGCCGCCGCTCCATGAGCGGATTCCGTCGGAGGAACTGTTTTCCTATGTGAAACAAAAGGCGGGCAACGTGGAACTTGTCCGTTTTCACCCGGCTGTCTATGGTCTTTTGATTCGCTGGGAATAACGAACGGGTGGGGAAAATCTTTCTTGTTGCTATCATACCATATAGGGTATATAATGATCGTGCATAAGGTGAATAGAGGGGGTGAATCGTTGATCGTCATCAGTTTGTTATTCTTTCTCATTCTTTTGGGCGCAGCGTTGTATCGACGCTACTATCCTGTAAAACATATCCCATGCCTTCCGGTAGAAGAGGTACCGGACGGCTTGCTTCTTCTTGACTTGCGCGATTATAATGAAAGCAACGGCTCCATATTTGGCCAAGCGTTGCATATTCCGGTGGCGTATTTGAAACGGCATGTTCGGCATATCCCGCGAAAGCCGCTTCATATCATTGCCCAGGATGCCATCGAAAAAAACGTCGGCATCCGGCTGTTGCGCTGTTATGGCTATGAGGTGAAAAGCTATTCGGTCACGGCTTGTGATTGTCAAGAAAGGGGGCGAACGAGCCGATGGAATATAACAAAGAGATCAAAAACCGCTTAAAACGGATTGAAGGACAAATTAAAGGCGTCCTTGGCATGATGGAACAAGGCAAAGACTGCAAGAGCGTCGTTTCCCAGCTGTCGGCGGCGCGCAATGCCATTGACCGCGCCATTGCGGTGATCGTCAGTACCAATTTGGAACATTGCCTGCGGGAAAACATGGAAAAAGGAGAAAGCACAGACCATCTTGTCAAAGAAGCCATCGAACTGTTGGTTAAAAGCCGTTAATGCGTTGCTCAACAAAAAGGTGTTGACAACGTTCTTTTTCTCATGGTAATATACCCATAGGGGTAATGGTAATAAAAATCTGTTGTGAAGGAGGTCATCATCATGAACGTAGCGAAAGTATTGGATGCGAAAGGATTGGCTTGCCCGATGCCGGTGGTGAGAGCGAAAAAAGCGATGGACGAATTGCAATCAGGTCAAGTGCTCGAGGTGCACACAACCGATAAAGGGGCGAAAAACGATTTGCCGGCATGGGCGAAAGCGAGCGGCCATACGGTGCTTGATATGAAAGAAGACAATGGTGTGTTGATGTTCTGGATTCAAAAAGGATAATGTGTGCACATTTTTATACCCATACAGGTATGAAGGGAAGGAGGCAGCCAGATGACACAGCCGAAGAAAAAGACGACGATCATTTTGTTCAGCGGCGACTATGACAAGGCGATGGCGGCTTACATCATCGCCAACGGCGCCGCTGCCTACGACCATGACGTGACGATCTTTCATACGTTCTGGGGGCTGAACGCCTTGCGGAAAGAGGCGTCGGTTCCAGTGCAAAAAGGGTTTCTTGAAAAGATGTTCGCGAAGATGATGCCGCGCGGCGCGGACCGCATGGGGCTGTCGCGCATGAATTTTGCCGGCATCGGCCCGAAGTTGATCAAAAAGGTTATCAAAAAACATAACGCCATGCCGCTTCCGCAGTTGATCGAGATGGCGAAAGAGCAAGGCGTGAAACTCGTCGCTTGCCAAATGACAGTCGATTTGCTTGGGCTGAAGCCGGAGGAATTGATCGATGGCGTTGAGTTTGCTGGCGTCGCCGCGTATTTGGCTGATGCGTCGGAAGGAAATGTGAACTTATTCATTTAATCAAATGAGGGAATCCTATGTCGCAAATGATCCTCAACATCATCCTGTTTGTTTTGCTTGTCTGGTTTCTCACCAGCCGCTTCATCCCGCCGAAAGGGGTGCGGATGATCACAACAGCGGAATTGAAACGCCGGTTGAAAGAACCTGGGGTGCAATATATTGATGTGCGCACCCCTTTGGAGTTTCAGTCTTACCATCTGCCAGGGTTTCGGAACATCCCGCTGCACGAATTGACAGCCCGTGCTCACGAACTATCGAAAGAGAAAGAAGTGATTGTCATTTGCCAAAGCGGGATGCGAAGCCAAAAAGCAAGCCGACTGTTAAAGAAAATGGGATTTCAGCACGTGACGAACGTCAAAGGCGGCCTAAACGCCTGGCAGTAGAGGAGGATGATGATGAAAACGATCACGCCAAAAGAGGTAGAAGAGCGGCTTCGCGCGGGAGAATCGCTTCATATCATCGATGTGCGCGAGCCGGAGGAAGTCGCTGCGGGCAAAATTCCAGGAGCGGTCAATATTCCGCTCGGTTTGATCGAGTTTCGCATGCATGAATTGGACAAAAATGAGGAATACATTCTCGTCTGCCGTTCCGGCGGCCGCAGCGGCCGTGCGGCGGAGTTTCTTGACAGCCGCGGTTACCGCGTCGTCAACATGACAGGGGGCATGCTGGCCTGGGAAGGGCCTGTCGAATAAGCCGTAAGGAGGGATTCGTTCATGATTAAAGTTGATATGACCGTTGATGCGAAAGGACTGTCCTGCCCGATGCCGATCGTTCGAACGAAAAAGGCGATCAATGAATTGCAGCCGGGGCAAGTGCTGGAAGTGCAGGCGACGGATAAGGGATCCAAAGCCGATATCAAAGCATGGGCGGAAAGCACAGGGCATCAATATGTAGGAACAATTGAAGAAAATGGGGTTTTGAAACATTATATCCGCAAGGCAGCGGAAAATGAAACACGCAAAGAAACGTCATTCCCTCATGTCGTATCGAATGAACAATTGCAAGAAAAACTTCACGATCCTGATTCGTTTGTCTTGGATGTCCGCGAACCGGCGGAGTATGCGTTTGGCCATATTCCGGGCGCCGTTTCAATTCCGCTTGGGGAGCTTGAAAATCGGATGGCCGAACTTCCGAAAGACAAAACGATTTATGTCGTGTGCCGCACAGGGACACGGAGCGATTTGGCTGCGCAAAAGCTGGCCGAAAAAGGATTTGACCGTGTGCGAAACGTCGTTCCCGGCATGTCGCAATGGAACGGGCCGCTTGATTCCGCTCAATCGTAATGGAGCGGCCTTTTTCAACAATCAAAATATACATTAGGGGGTATGTTAATATGGTGAAAGAAATGACCGTGCAACAAATGACGGAAAAGGTGTTCAACAAAGAATCGCTGTTCATCTTGGACGTCCGCAACGAAAGCGATTTTCGCGATTGGAAAATCGAAGGGGAAAACTTTGACTATTTGAACGTGCCGTATTTTGAATTGATTGATGGGGTTGACTCGATTGTCGACCGTCTTCCGAAAGACAAAGACATCGTCGTCGTGTGCGCGAAGGGCGGATCGGCGGCGTTTGTCGCTGAACAGCTAGAAGAAGCCGGATTTCACAATGTCTACACGCTCGCAGGCGGAATGCAAGCGTGGAGTGAGCATCTCCATCAAGCGAAAGTATACGAAGATGATCAGTTGAAAATTTACCAATTCATCCGCGTCGGCAAAGGATGCCTGTCGTATATGGTCATCTCCGGAAGCGAAGCGCTTGTCGTCGATCCGTTGCGGTTTGTCGATGTGTATGAACAAGTGGCCAAACAAGAAGGGGTGAAGATCACGCATATCGTGGACTCGCACTTGCATGCCGACCATCTTTCCGGAGGCAAGGCGCTGGCCGAACGAACGGGGGCAACGTACTACTTGATGAAAAGCGAGGGAGCGGTGTTTGATTTCGAGCCGCTCGAGCAGCATGACACGATCGACTTTGCCAACGTTCATTTGGAAGTGTTGGCCGTGAAAACGCCAGGCCATACACCAGGCAGCGTCTCGTTCTTTGTCAACGGCAAATGGCTGTTCTCGGGTGACACGATCTTCGTCGGCGGTCTCGGGCGGCCGGACCTCGGCGGCAAAGTGGCGGAATGGGCGGCGGATTTGTATGACACCGTGTACGAAAAAGTCGCGGCCATGGCGGATGATGTGATCGTCTTGCCGGCGCACTACGCGAACTTAGACGAAGAAATCAACGCGGAGGGGTATGTCGGCGATACGTTGGGCCGCATCCGCGCCCGCAATGAGATGATGCAAAACAAACCGAAAGACGAATTTATCGATCTTGTCATCCAAAGCGCCAAGACGGAAACCCCGCCGAACTTTGAAGACATTGTCGCCATCAACCGCGGGCTCAAAACCGTGGATATCGAAACAGAGCGGGAGCTTGAGATCGGCCCGAACCGCTGCGCGCTGCATCATGCCCATGCCTAAAGAAGTGGCACAGATTGACAGGGGGCGGGGGCGTGCCCCGTCCCTTTTGAAACGAAAAGGGAGGATGATCGATGGATGTTTCGCTCGCGTTTCTCATTGTCATCTTTTTCATCGGTTTTGTCGGTTCGTTTATTTCTGGGATGGTGGGGATCGGCGGATCGATTATTAAATATCCGATGCTTCTGTATCTTCCGCCGTTGTTTGGGCTGGCGGCGTTCAGCGCCCATGAAGTGTCGGGGATCAGTGCGGTGCAAGTGTTTTTCGCCACGATCGGCGGCGTGTGGGCGTATCGAAAAAGCGGCTATTTGAACAAATCGCTCATTCTCTATATGGGCGCAAGCATTCTTGTTGGCAGTTTTGTCGGCGGTTACGGCTCGAAGCTGATGAGCGAGGGAACGATTAACGTCGTTTACGGCGTCTTGGCGGCATTAGCCGCGATCATGATGTTTGTGCCGAAAAAAGGGATCGATGACATTCCGCTTGACCAAGTGACGTTCAACAAAGGGGTGGCGGCCGCCTTGGCGTTCCTCATCGGCGTCGGGTCCGGCATCGTCGGGGCGGCGGGGGCGTTTTTGCTTGTGCCAGTCATGCTCGTGGTCCTGAAAATCCCGACGCGAATGACGATCGCCACGTCTTTGGCCATTACGTTCATTTCCTCCATTGGCTCTACGTTCGGGAAAATCGCCACCGGCCAAGTCGATTACATCCCGGCGCTCATCATGGTCGTCGCGAGCTTGCTTGCCTCTCCGCTAGGGGCGAAAGCGGGGCAAAAACTAAACACGAAAGTGCTGCAAGTCATCCTTGCTGTGTTGATTTTGGCGACGGCGGTGAAAATTTGGGTGGATATTTTATGATCGAAGCGCTTGAAAGGCGACGGGTCACGGGAAAAGACATGTGAACGCTGGAACTGATCATGTGTCGCCGTCCGTTTTCTGCGTGATGGTGAGCGATCGATTTGGGCATGCTAAACAACGGGAAAACATAACGAAGGGAAGAAGGAGCGATGTTCCATTACACGGTTGACGTGCCAACAGGCATGGACGAAACGATCGAGCGTTTGGAAGAGAACTTGAAACAAGAAGGATTTGGCGTGCTCTGGCGGTTCAGCGTGACCGAAAAGCTGCAAGAAAAGGGGCTTGATTTTTCCACACCGATGGTCATTTTCGAAGTGTGCAACCCGCAAGAAGCGGCGCGGGTGTTAAATGAAAACTTGTTGGTCGGTTACTTTTTGCCGTGTAAACTCGTTGTCTATCAAGAGAACGGCACAACGAAAATCGGCATGCCGAAGCCGACAATGCTTGTTGGCATGGTGAACGAGCCGGCGTTGAAGGAAATCGCGGAAGATATTGAGAAAAGGTTGGTCGCTTGCATTGACCAATGCCGTCTGTGAAAAGGAAAAAGGTGTCCCACATGACGGGGCACCTTTTGGTTGTGCACATATAAACGGAAACGCAGGTTTGCTGAAAGAAAAGCGCTCTTTTCCCCTCTTCGCCGCTATTTGATCCACATAGGAGGCGGACGGCCGCAAAGCCCATCCTTTCTACAAATTCCCTTGCCCCGCTGCTTTTTTTGTTTTTGCCCGTTTTTTGGCTGCGCGCGGCTGTTTTTCCGTTTCCAGCTCGCGATGCACAATCCGGTCGGGGTTGAGCCCATTGCCAAGCGTGCCGTACACATGGCCTTGCTTCGGCTCGATGAGCTCGTTGTGCTCGTAGTAGACGCGCGGCGTTTTCCAAAGGGCGGCCAACGCTTTTCCCATCGGCATTTCGTGGTAGCGGTCGGGCCACATTTGTTTGATGTGTTTTTTCACGAGCGGGTAGTACTTCGAGCTCATCGCAGGAAAGAGATGATGTTCAGTATGGTGCGAAAAGTGGAAGTGGAGGATATCCACCCACTTTGGCACGGTGACCGACAAACTGTTCGCCAACGGATCGTTGACCGGCACTAACGGATTGAGACGATGGTTGGTTGCGATATAGCTCATGACGATCGTGTTGGCGACGAGCAGCGGAAGCAAAAAGGCGAACAGCCATTTTTCCCAGCCGACAAGCCATAACAGCCCGAGCCATGTCGCCCAAGGCAAGAAAAATTGAAACAGGACAACCGCGCGGTTCTTCCGGCGAAAGTCTTTGAAAAAGTAAAACAGCATCCGCACCGAATGAAGGGTAAACATCACCGACAAGGAGCTAAACGAGAAAAACGCGCGAATCGGAAACGGGATGCGGTATACCCAAGAGAGCAGGCGGCTTTTCGCTAATTTCTCCATGCTTGGCCACGCGTCCGGGTCTTTTTCTTCATGCTGGGTATGCACATGGTGGCTGGCGTTATGCCATTTTCTCCACAACTTCGGACCGGTGCAAAGCGGCCAAAAGGCGATCGCTCCGAGAAGATCGCGCAGCCATGGTGTACGGACGACGGTGCCGTGCAAAATTTCATGTCCTAAAAATCCTAACGCAGCAAAACTGAAACCAAGCACAACCGAGATGAGGAGGTTCCATACAGGATGGAGGTGGAAAAGGGACACAGCGAGGATGCCGGCGATGACGAGCCCTACATAAGCCAGACCTCCAAACAAGCGGGACTTCACGGGTTGAAACGCTTTTTTCGGCAAATACGGGGCCATTTTCGCCGCGTACCAGCCGAACGGGTGAAAATCATTCATTCAGTGATCTCCTTTCAAACTACTCTCCGTTTGACAAGCAGCGGTGAAGCCATTCACACACTCTTGGTCGCAACGAAGACCTTATTTCATAAGGTGATCCCCAAAGCTGTCCTCTATGTCGAAATGATGCGGAGGGCGGAGAAAAGCTCTAGGTCACTATGAAATTTATCATAACATCTTTTGGATTGTCCTGTCTATAGGCTTGATGGAAAACTGCCAAAATTGAGTATGGCGGCAATATTTCGAGAAGAACAGGCTAAACGATTGAGAAGGCGGCTGGCTAAAACATCATGATCAATGTCCCGATGGTAATGAGCAACACCCCGATCACCACTTTCGCGGACAGCGGTTCGCCGAGAAACATCGCCGCAAACAAAATCGTCAGCACCAAGCTCGACTTGTCAATGGCGGTGACGCGCGAGACATCGCCGATTTGGAGTGCTTTGTAGAAACAAAGCCACGACAATCCGGTCGCCGCCCCGGACAAACATAAAAACCACCAGCTTTTCGCAGAAATGGCTTTCATACCGTGATGGGCGCCGGTCATCCACACGATGGCCCAGGCAAGGACAAGCACAACCGCGGTGCGAATGGCGGTCGCCAAGTTCGAATTGACGTTTTCAATGCCGATTTTTGCCAGCACCGATGTCAGCGCCGCAAACACCGCCGCCAGCAAGGCGTAAACGATCCACATGGGCATCCCTTCGCTTTCGTTGAGAATTTTTCTCATCTATTATACTATGAAAAGCGGGAAGATTTCACGTTTTTGCCATCGTTTTGGTATAATAGGGGAGCGCCTACGAGGACGGCTCTAGTGGAAAGCGAGCCCTTGGTTTACGGGCCGCGGTGTGGAGAACAGCGAAAGAGAGGGATGGATCGATGCTTATTGCCTTAGATATGGATGGAACGCTATTGAACGGGGAGGGAAAAATCAGCGAACCAAACCGAAAAGCGATCGCAGCCGCACAAGCGCAAGGCCATATCGTCGCCATCGTCACCGGGCGGGCGCGCAAAGACGCGCTCGCCCCGCTTCGCGAGGCGGGCATTATCTGCCCGATCGCCAGCTTAAACGGCGCGGTCGTTTCGCTCGAAGACGGCACGGTCATCAGCGAGGCGCCGCTCGAGCGGACAATCGTCCGTCCGACGCTGGAGTGGGTGCGCGAACAGTCGGATTTGTATTGCGAGACGTACACGGGCGATGCGGTCTATGTCGGCTTGCACAACCGCGCCCAATGGGAAGCGCTCGCTTCCGAGATGGCCGCTGCGGCCCCGGATGTGAAATGGCTGGTGAACAAGCAGTTCCAGCAAGCGCGGGTGACGTACGTCGATGACATCCGCACGGTGTGGGACGACCCGCAGACGGTGATGTATAAGCTGCTGATTTTCGCCCTCGACCGCGAGCGGCTGCGTGATGCAGCGTCGCGATTCGCCGCGCTCCGTGGCGTCACGGTCACCTCGTCGCACCCGCACAATATTGAGATGAACAATGAACGGGCGACGAAAGGGGAAGCGCTCAAACAGCTTGCCTCCCATTACGGCATCGATTTGCGCGATACGGTCGTCTTTGGCGACAGCCATAACGATTTGTCGATGTTTGAGGTGGCGGGCTGCCGCGTCGCCATGGCCAACGCCGCCCCCGAATTGAAAGCGAATTGTGATTTCGTCACCCTCTCCCATGAAGAAGACGGCGTGGCGGCGGGACTTGAGCGGGTGCTTGCGAAACGGGTGTAGCAGCACCCGTTTTTTATCTTAATTAGGTGAGAAGACTCCCACTTCAACGAAGCGAAGCGGAGTAAGTGGGAGATGAATCGCCTTAACTATATTTTGCTGAAAATAGGATAGATTCAGTAAAATATAG
>NZ_PIJF01000090.1:0-4424 GCF_002809985.1 Geobacillus sp. WSUCF-018B | reverse complement strand
TTTGCCAGACGGCTCGCGGGAGGAACGCTTTTTCTCAAAACGGTCAGAAGATGGGGGCAAATGGCTATTRGAGCTGTTTTTTTTCGTGCGTGCTTCCAGYTCTTGAACACGGTACTTCAGTTGTTCATTTTCTTTGCATAATTGTTTGTTTTCGTGACGCAAATGTTCATTTTCTTGAACGAGTTGATGAATGAGCTGTTTTTGTTGTTGAACTTTGCCGATTAAGCTCTCAACTGTAAATACAGCTTGTTGTACCGTCAACATGCGATTCACCTCCTTGTCTATCAATATTCACATCATRGACAGGAAAAGCAAAAAATATTCAGCTCACTTTATGATGTGGCTGAATAGTTACAATTATTGTTATGAAAATTGCTCATCTACAGTTATAGATTTAACTTTACTTAAATATTGTTGTGGATCTATAAATTTTCCGCTTATCCCTTTAAAAGAATACCATATTGTTCGAAATAAATATCTTAAACCTAATAACCTATTGTATTTCCATTTCTTTTTTAAACAAATTACTAACATACGTTTTATAAACTCAATTACTAACAATACATTTCCAATGAATAAGTTCATTCCCTTTAAGTTAGAACTAATCCAAAGACTTCTATTTCTTAATCCATAACAAACTTTCCAAAAATTCTTTACGGCGTCATTAGGAGATATACCATCTTTATGATACATAATTGCATTAGTAATTAAATAGCTACTCATTTGTTGTTTTATTCTATAAGTATATTCTGTATCATCTAGCCAAATAAAAAAGTCTTCACGCGGAAAACCAACTGCTTTCACTGCTTTCTTAGAAATCAATGGTCCGACAAATGCATTCGCATCTAATTCAATCGCTTTCTGGCTATTTATCAATTCCAAAGATATTGGTATATCCTTTGTCAATGTTCTATTAAGTTTTTTATGATGATAGTTTTGAATTTTATTAGAGTATTTATTAACAATTAGTGGGGCTACAAAGCCTATATCTTTATTGCCACAAACAAAATCCATCAAATTCTTTAAGCAATCTACATCTGGTTCAGCATCATCATCCATTATCCAAATCCAATCATATCCTTGTTCATAAGCTTCTTTTACGCCAATATGAAATCCTCCAGCCCCACCAATGTTTTCGTTTAAATGTAATACTTGAACTTTTTTATTTTCCTTCACAAGAACATCTAAATATTCTTTAGTCCCATCTGTACTATTATTATTTATAATTAATATACCATCTAAGCTATATGTTTGGTTTAGTAAAGCATCAATGCATTCTTTTAGCATTTCTAATCGATTGTAAGTCACAATTACTGCACATACTTTTCCCACTATATTTCTCACCTTTTAAATCATATTTTTATCTTTTCCTCAAATACTCTTAAAGCCTTAGCAACTACCATATCCATATCATAATATTGATACTCCGCTAAACGACCAATAAAAATTAAGTTATCATATTTTCTTACTTCTTCTTTATACATTCTATATAGTTCCAAATTATTTTCATTCTTAATCGGATAGTAAGGAATATTTTTCCCAGGAATATACTCTTGGGAAAACTCTTTAACAGTTGTTGTTTTATTAGAAATTTGATTTGTTAAATGCTTGAATTCAGTAATTCTTGTAAAGTTATAATCATTTGGATAATTGACAGTTCCTACTTCTTGTACTTGTTCTTGATTGAACTGTTCAAATACAAAGTTTAACGAACGATAAGGCAATTGCCCGAATTTGTAATCAAAGAAGTAATCAATTGGACCTGTATAAATAATTTTCCCACCAAATTTCTGCCCAAATAAACTTGCTTCACCTGTTTCAAAGTTAAATTGCAGTACCTCTTTGTAATCCGTGTTTAGTAAAATCTTAATATTTTCATGATCTAGCATTCTTTCGAATAGTTTGGTGTATCCTTCCTTCGGCATCCCTTGATAAGGATCTTGGAAGTATCGGTCATCCCGGCTAATGTATACAGGCACCCGTCCTGTGACAGAAGGATCTAACTCTTCTGGCGTAACACCCCATTGCTTTGTCGTATAACCAAGAAACACCTTTTCATATATATAATCGGCTAAAAACTTCAGATCTGTATCTTCCACTTCTCTTAGTTTTAAGATAGGTACTTTTTTATTATAACCAAAATTTTCGATAAGTTTCTTTTCTAACCGCTCCGCTAAATTTTTAGGGAATAACTGATTGATGGAATTTAGATTAAATGGAATCGGAACTTTTTGTCCATCTATAACTCCGAGAACTTTATGGTGATATAAATGCCACTCTGTAAAGTTAGATAAATAATCCCAAACTTTTTTTATTTTCGTATGAAAAATATGAGGCCCATAGTTATGGATTAAAATGCCTTGACTGTCATACGAATCATACGCGTTTCCTCCAATATGATTGCGTTTTTCAATCATTAATACCTTCTTATTTAATTGTGTTGCAATTCGTTCTGCCAGCACGCTGCCGGCAAATCCTGTTCCAATAATCACATAATCAAACATGTTTACCCTCCAGAAGTTTAATTCCTTTTGAATGTAAATACATAAACATTGTCAAAGTAACAAAAAACTCCGAAATAGCGACACCAAAAGCTGTTCCTATATGTTTAAACACAGGTACCAAAATGATAGCTAAGAAAATATTTAATATACTAGCTAGCATTAAAATATTTGAAAAAGCTTTCCTGTATCCTAGAGTCAACATTGTTTGGATGCCGAAAATATTACTCAATCCTATTATAAATGGTAAAAAAGCAATAATTTTTAGCACTATAATAGATTGCCTGTAATTATCTCCTAAAGCAATATCTACTATGTTTTCCGTAAATACGAAAATCATTAAAGATATCAGGAAAGTACAACCACCGACTATCAAAAGAATTTTTTTTATAAAGATTAGCCCTTTCTCACGGCTTTCTGACATTAATCGGCTAATATAAGGATAAATCGCTTGTGAAATTGGATTGATAATCCCAGTTGCAGCATTTATTATTTTTTCAGCGCTTGCATAATATCCTACAACTGTATTATTAGTAAATAAACCGAGAATAAATGTATTACTAACTGTATACAAGCTAATAGCTACTGTAGAAATAAATACATGCCACCCTTCTCTTAATTGGTATTTAATATTGCTCCAACTAGGGGATACAAAATTTATGCCAAAAGTCCTTTTGATCATACCTAAAGATATGAATCCAATTAGTATAGTTCCGAGGGAGTTAAGCAATGGAATAAACAGGATATCATTGCGCTGTTTTACTAACAAGAAAATGCCTATCGTAAAAATTGTTTTAGCAATGATATTAAGAATAGTTATATACCTCATTTTTTCTATTCCCTGGAAAAACCAAATAGGGAAAAGAACATTACCAATAACCATTCCGAATGTTATTATATATACTAGTTTATGGTTTTGAAATTTCGGGAATAACAAGATCAATGAACAAAGTATAAAGAAACTTATCATCATAAAGAATAACTTAATAGTCATAACAGTACTGAAAATACTTTGAACTCTTTTTTTATTGTTTCTATAAATCGCAATTTGATTTGTAGCAGATAGATTAAACCCATAATCAACTAAAATAATAAAAAACTGAATGATTGATTGAGCAAACGCCACTAATCCATAGTTGTCTGGACCTAAAACCCTCACTAAATAAGGTAGCGTAAGCAAAGGAAGTATATAATTTAGTCCTTGCAAAGTTGCTAAAGATAGAAAGTTTTCAAATAATCTTTTTTTATCAGACATACATACTTTTCTCCTATAATCAAAATCAATAAGCTCCCTTTCTTAAAAGGACCATGAAAACTGTTTTTACGAGAATCACTATATCTAAAAACAATGATTGATTATATACATAAAATAATTCCACGTCTACTCTCTCAGGATACCCGACCTCACTTCTTCCACTTACCTGCCAATAGCCTGTAATTCCTGGCTTGACTGATAAAAATTTTGAAACTTCCATGCCGTACTCTTTTAGTTCTTCCTCAACCACTGGTCTCGGTCCAACCAAACTCATTTCCCCTTTTAACACATTAATCAATTGGGGAATTTCATCAAGACTCGTTTTTCGCAAGAAGCGTCCTAAATTTGTAATTCTTGGATCTTCATGCGGTTCTAGCTTATAATTGTTTCTTAAATATTTTTCATACAGTTCTTTATCTGCTTTCAGTTTTTCCTCTGCATTGACAATCATGGAACGAAATTTATAAATATAAAATCTTTTTCCGTTTTTCCCTACACGAACTTGCTTGAAGAAAATTGGTCCTTTCGAGTCACCGAATAAATAGAAGATGCTGATAATCAAAAAAAGTGGGGCTGACCCAAAACGCGAATGCGTTTTGGGATCAGCCCCCACTTTTTTGCCTCAAATATAGAAGAATCGCCCTTTTTTCTGGTAGAATAGAGTCACC
>NZ_PIJF01000089.1:0-4734 GCF_002809985.1 Geobacillus sp. WSUCF-018B | reverse complement strand
CGATCGAGTTCTTTCCGCTACCTAGGGCATTTTCTATGACCGAAATGCCCTATTTGTGCTGGGCTTTTTTATACACTAGCACTGGGGTGAATAGTTACATTGATTTTATAATGGCTTCAATTTCTTCTTTAGTAAGGTAGATTCTTTCTGAATCGGGTACTTTTACTCTTTCAAAATCTTCAAGAGGGTTCTCTTCAACAATCTTCTTTTTCTTAAGGAAATTAAAGAAAGTAGACATGGCATTGATTTTACGATTGATCGTTCTTGGCTTACATTTTCTTTCATGGGTCAGGTAGTGAACAAATCCCTCGATGTGCTGACGATTAATCTCATTCACGAATATCGGTCCATTAGAACGTGCGGCCAGCCACTTCTGAAATTGATTAATGTCCATTTTATATCCTCTTAGGGTTGCTTCACGCATCCCTCTAGTCTTCAACCATTCGTGGAAGTAAGGAATGACTTGACTTAACAACAAACTATCCTTTTCAATGTTTTTCATCATGTTCCATCTCCCCGCTTGTTTTTTTGAAGCGAAGGAAGGTAAAGATACCTTCCTTTTTTACTTACTCGACATTTTCGTTAGATGATAGTCCTTGGACAAATCTCTCATCTCTTACCAAACCTTGAAATTGCTCCACGGGAACTTTTAAATTATAGGTGGTATCCTCCAATTTTTTTGGTGGATTTTTAGTAATTCCTAGTGCTCGTTTACGTTCTTGTTGCTCTGTTGCGTCAAAAATTCTAGTTCGTTTTGTTGTTCGATCATGTTCCGTGATAAGCCACTGACGTTCTTTCCAATCTTTAATAATCACCTTTGGATCATCGAATCCTAATTCTTTGAGCTCTTTTTCTAGTACGTGTTTTAAAATAGCCACTTCTACATAGTTGGATCGCGGGAACATTTTCCCCCAGCAATTGAAAGGATTGGAGTAAACTCCTTCTCGCTTGAAATTCCCCTGATACTGAATAATGCGTTGAACCACTAAATTCCAAGCCTTCCTGCCAATGTCGCGTTCATCTGAGATGATTTTTTCCTGTTCTACAAGGAAATGGAGTATATTGTCTAAATTTAACCCGATCTCTAACGCTTTGTTAGCCAACTCTCCTGCACCTAAAATGATGGCGTACTTTTTTGCAACGCGAGAACGAAAAGGAGTATCTGGAAGAGCTTTCTCACAGCGTTCTTGCCACTTTTTCCACGTTTCATCAATGATGTGGAGCCCCTGCTCAAACAGATACTTGATAAAAGCCTCTCCAGCATGGCCGTAATTTTCTTGAATCACTTGACGAATCATATCGGCATTAGCAGCAGATTTAGTCCAAGCAATATTCGAATACTCAAAAGTTCTAACCGTCAACCCTGCGTTATGGTTGGTACGTTCAAAAATGGATTGCTCTCCTGTTGAAATGATAGCGAGAGCCCACATTCCTTGTTTCCGTTGCTTAATATCTTCAGTAAGACGATACTTTTCTTGTCCTGAAGCCAACACGTAGAGCTCGCTTGTCAATGATTTGGCATTGCTCATGGAGAGCTCATCCAACACAATGGGAATTCCGAAATTTCCTCCTAGCATGTTTAAAATGGCATTAGAGGTTCCGTTCCAGTTCTTCATTAATCCTTTCTTCTTGTTAGATGGCATTCCAAAAACAGAAACAGCTAAGAGAGCTGCCGTGGTTTTTCCTTGCGTGCTATTTCCCGCAAGGTGAAAAACGATTGTATCTATATCGTCGTACAAATGGTACAGATACCCAATTAAAGCGGAGGCAAACCCGATAGACAAAATGGTTTCAAGCGGCGGATGTCCTACTACTTGTTCTTTCACCATCGTTAGCCATGTTTGTAAATCCCCTTTAGGCTGAAGATGATATGCCCCATACTCATTGTCATTCGTTGCTATGTAGGTAGGGTCGCTGGAAATAAGTTGATTGTGACGAAACACAAGCCCCTTTTTCTCATTTCGATGCCAACCTACCTGATGGAAAATAAGCTTATGAGGAGCTCGCTTCTGCTGCTCTCTCAAGTAAGTGGCAATGATTTTTTTGAATTCGTGAGGAATGTCGACTCCCTTGGCCATTAATTTGATTAATTCGTTAGGAATTAGCTGTCCCATTCCAATCGGCATCTCATGGTATGTTCCTTTGTATTTGTAGCAAAGATCCAAATGAACGTCCTTTGTATCAATGTTCTGCACCGTTTGTTTAATAAACAAGGGTTCGCACACTTTGAAGAAGCTTTCTTTTCCTGTATTTTTATCAATCTTTTTATAAAAAAGCCCTTCGTCACTGAGCAAGAAATCCCCAATCGGAAAGGTCTGCCCTGATTGTAAGTATTGCATACAAAATGGAAAACTCCTTCATTTGATAAGGGTAAATCTTTACTCCCCGATATCGATCAGGATTTCCTCGTATTTCTTCATTTTTTTCTTTTTTTATTTTCCGACGTTGTTCTTCTTGTTTTTGACGTAAAAGATGTTCGATCCTTTTTTCTTTAGTAATCGTATTGGATAGGTACCATATCCGTTCATAGTTGTTGAATATAAGGGCATCGACTTTTTCCGGTGGCATTTCATTCGTCTCTTCAGGCAGTTTCAGTTGACTTTGAGCGTATTGCCAAATACTCATTCCTTGGTCTTTTTGTTTTTTCTGGATGTAATCCGTCATTATGATAAACATCACAAACTTCTTCACTGCTTCTAACCCTATATAAAAATGCCCTTGAACTAGATCGGTTGCTAATTTTTCAACTTCCTCCTCTACAATTTTGTAAAACAACTTACTTTCTCCTTTCCTTGCTAGATAATTATAATCGATTTTATCTTATCACAAATAAGGTAATTATAGGAAAACAAATTTCTAAATAATAGCAATAAAATCATTTATATTTCTTCATTCTTCTCTCCCACAATTGCTTTGACGTCTCTTGTCAAAAATAGCAACCCCCTCTTTCATCGTATCTTGCTTGTTCATTCAACCATTCTTCCGTTTCATCATCGTAGGTTCCTGTGAGAGAATAGTACACTCGAATTTCTGTGTCAAAGCGAATGGCAATTCGGTAGAAGCTTATATCCCCCTCTTCAATTCTCTCTACATACTCCAAATCAAATGGATGATTGATTTCCGCAAGCACGTCATCATCTTTTTCTAACAGTATCATGGCTTCGTTTACTGGCAAACGAAAAGTGAACAGGTCCTCTTCACTATTCGATGCTTCAAACCGGTCAAGAAATTCTTTTTCAATGTATTGAATCATTGGCAAGGGGATTCTCCTCGTCGCTTTCAAAAATTCGATATCATTGAGGGATTGAATGATTTTCACCTTTTTTCCTCCTTTACAATAGCTTGACGGCATCCATCTTCTCCTGCCGTGTGGTTTGAATGTAGAATCTGGCAGTCATGTTCACAGAAGAATGACCTGCTAGTTTACTGACGGTGGTCAGGTCTACTCCTTTTTTCAACAATCGCGTGCAAAACGTATGTCGAAACAAATGCGGATGCAACTTGAATCCTAAATCCTTTGAAACGTTCGCCAGCCAATTTCTTACCGCATCTCGATGGACTTTTGGGGCACGTTGGCTAAGAAGCAAGTATTCACTATCCTTAAATTTTGATTTCAATCTCTCTCCTTTGACGTAAGACCGAATCAAATAGACAACATCTTCTCGCAAACTAATTTCTCGTATCTTGCCTCCTTTGCCCCTCACTGTTAGGCTGCTTGTCAAGTAGTCAATATCACCAAGCTTGATATTGACAAGCTCACTTACACGAACCCCAGTGTACAGAAGTAAGTAGGCAATCAATTTATTTCGTTGACTCACTTTTGTGTGATCCTCAAGGTAGAAAAGTAATTTCTCAACTTGTTCCTCTGAAAGTGCACTGACAACTTGTTCACTTCCTGCAGCTACTTTTATCCGGTCGCGCTTGAGATGGATGTACCTCTCCTTTACCAATCCCTTGATGAGTAGAAAATCGTTGTAGACTTTTAGGCTGTTGATCTTCTTGTTGATGGTTGCCACGGCAAAATTTTCGTCAATGAGGTATTGCTTATATCTGACAAAAGCAAAACGAGAAAGCGGTTGAGTCGTGTCAACCGCCTTCTCTGTGAGGTATTTCTGAAAACCTTCGATGTCTCCCACGTAAGACTCAATCGTTTTTGATGCCTTTCCTTCTTCTGTGAGCCATTGCTTAAATGCATCGAGTAATTCCTGCAATGGAAGCACCTCCTCAAAATGCAAAAAAGTCATTGATGCTTGTACTTGCACCAATGGCTCTTACTTTTTGATAATGTCGATAATTGTTTTAATCATGCAATCTGTACATGGTTGACTGCATAGATATGGGCACGGAAAGATTTTCAATCCTTTTCGCTCCTTTCTCTAGCGTTTTGTGCTATTTCTAATCATCTTTTGTGAGTTCTTTCGCTACTTCTGTGGCTATGGCAGCGAGCACCGACACGATTATTTTTTCCCACACTCTTCCTCACCTCCTTTCAAGGCGAGTATCACTACTCACGACAGAAATATAATTATGACGTGAGTTTTTTCACGCCTAACTGGGCAGCTTTCCATGGTACGACTAGATTCTGCTTTATCATATGGAGTACGATTTAGTTATGTCGTGAAATCCTTAAAAGAAATTGTAAATTATCATTTTATTTCAGCACAAAACGCCCATTTTTTTGCACATTCTTTCAGAAAGCCCTCTCCCCTTTTCTGAAGGAATGTGCTAAATTTT
>NZ_PIJF01000088.1:0-4785 GCF_002809985.1 Geobacillus sp. WSUCF-018B | reverse complement strand
TCAACATGCGATTCACCTCCTTGTCTATCAATATTCACATCATAGACAAGGAAAGAAGAAAATATTCAGCTCACTTTATGATGTGGCTGAATAGTTACCCATGCGGCCGATGTTCCGCTTGAACGATTGGCGGAGCGGATTAGGCAGGGCGGGCCATGGCGTAAGGATGATGCGCTGTTAGGAGATCCGCTCTTTCATGATCCGCTGTTGCGCGACCCGCGGCTGTTGGTGGTCATCTGGAACGAGAAAGGAGAAATGGTCGGCATGACCCGCGACGCTTCTTTTTTCACCGGGCTGCCGCTCACTCCCCCAGAAAGGCTTGATGAACTGTATGAGGTGAACGTAGGCCATCTCTATTTTCGGACGTTGGCTGTTGAAGTGAATACGGCGTTTGGCCCGATAACGGTGCAAATGCTGCGCAATACGAACTCTGAACGCGAGCTGCTTGGCGAATTGATGTTCATGATTGCAGTAGGATGCATGCTGAGCGCTCTGTTTGCCATCGCGGCAGGCTATTTTCTGGCTGGCCGGGCGCTCGTTCCCATTCAAGCGGCGTGGAAAAAACAGCAGCAATTTGTCTCCGACGCCTCCCATGAATTGCGCACGCCTCTTTCTGTCATTCAGGCAAAAACGGATGCGCTTTTTCGTTCTCCGAAAGCAACCATTGAAGAGAAAAGCGTCGATATTTCTGTGATCGCCAAAGAATGCCGCCGCTTGTCGCGGCTCGTTTCCCAACTGCTCACCTTGGCGCGTTCAGACTCGAATCAGTTGGAAATGCAAAAAGAAGCGTTTCGGCTGGATGAATTGGTCCGCGACATTGGCGAACAGTACAGCGAGATCGCTTCGTACCAACAGAAAACGATGAGCGTCGAAGCGCAAATCCCTATTGAGTGGGTGGGCGACCGTGAACGCATCCATCAATTGATCGTCATTTTGCTTGACAATGCCTTGAAATATACGACGGAAGGCGGACACATTCGCCTTGCATGCCATCGTTTTTCCTCATCGGTCGTGGTGGAAGTTGAAGATGACGGCATCGGCATTCCAACTGAAGATCTCCCTCGCATTTTCGACCGCTTTTACCAAAGCGACAAGGCGCGCTCGCAATCGGATGGAGCCGGTCTTGGATTGGCGATCGCCAAATGGATTATTGATCAACACCATGGCAAGGTGAAGGTGGAAAGCAAACTCGGCGAAGGAACGCGGTTTCAAGTGATGTTCCCGGCGGCGAGATGGAAATATAAGCGGCCGGGGGATTAAACATTGACGTTCTGTTTATGTTTGTATACAATTGTATACGAATAGGATCAGAAGGAGGGAAAGCATGGAACCGAAGCATCCGCACGATCGCCATGAAGGATGGGAGTTGTTTCGGCAATTAAACCGTTACATGAATGAACAGTTTGCTCCGCAAGATGAAGTGCTTGCCAGCATCCGACGCTCAATGGAGGAAAACGGCCTTCCGCCGATTTCTGTTTCGCCGGCGACAGGAAAGCTGTTGACGATGCTTGTCGCCATCTCCGGCGCCAAAAACGTGTTGGAAATCGGAGCGCTTGGAGGCTACAGCGGTGTTTGTCTCGCGCGCGGGCTTGGGCGGGGCGGATTGTTGACGTCGCTTGAGCTTGTGGAGGACTATGCCCGCTTGGCAAAACAGAACCTGGAAAAAGCCGGTTTCGGCAGCCAAGTCGTGTATATGGTCGGACCAGCCTTGGAAAGCCTTGAAGCGCTTGTTGCCCAAGGCTCGCGCTTCGACTTCTTCTTCATTGATGCGGACAAAGAAAACTATGTTCATTATCTCGATTATTGCCTCCGCCTCGCCAATCCAGGGGCGATCATCGCAGCGGACAACACCATGGCAGGAAGCGGCATCGGCACTCCGCGCGCCTTGGGACGGCGCGGGGAAATTATGAGGCAGTTCAATGAGACCGTTGCTCGGCATCCAGCGCTTGATGCCTTGTTTCTCCCCATTGGGGACGGTGTGACGGTGGCGAGAGTGAAAGCGGCGAAGGAGGAAAGATGACGGCATGCATGGACATTTTTTTCATGGACATGGACATCCATTCGAAGGCCATCCCGCATGGAAAGGCGCGCATATGCACAAAGGGCCGCATCGCGGCGCCAAAACGTTCCGTCGCGGGCGGGCGCTCGAATTTTTAGCACGGCTTTATGTCAAACGGGAGACATTGAAACAGCAACTGCAATCGCCGGAGCTTCAATCGATTCATCCCGTGCTGACAGGAGAGTTGAAAGCAATCGAGATGGTGATCAATGAATTCATCCAGTCGTTTGATATTCATGACGAAGAACTGAGCAGTATATGGGGAGTTCAAAACCGCGACGGAGATGCCCCTATCGATGAACAGCGCAACGATGAGGACAGCAGCGAACAATAATCGCATCATCATCAACAGAGAAAGGGAGAGGATTTATGTTCGTGCAAATGCGTAAAATCACAGTGGCTGAAGGATTCGCCGACCAAGTGGCTGAGCGGTTTCGAAAGCCTGGAATCATCGAACAGCAAGAGGGGTTTGTTGATTTGAAAATTTTGGTTAAGAAAGCGCGCCGCGGTGATGAGGAAGTCGTCATTTTGATTACATGGGAATCGGAGGAGCATTGGAAAAAATGGGAGAAAAGCGACGCTCATATCGCCGGACATAAACAGAGACGAAATGAAGCGAAGCCGGAGTACATCCTCAATGTCGAAGTCGGACATTATGAGGTGAAGGCGGTGAAACAAGCGGCACAGTCAGCGTCGGCTGAAGATTGAAAAAGGGAAATGAAAAAGAGCTCCTCTTTTCGCTCATGGCATTGGCGTTGAGAGGAGCTGAATGCGGTTATGGTTTTATGTTGCTTGGAATGCTGGGTGTTCCGTACGTATGGAATGTTTCCGCATTGCGGTAGCTGGTGTTTGTACAATGGGGACGCAAAGTTTGTTGAATGCATTTGTCTCGCAATATTATCCCGCCCATGTCCGCTCTACGGGCGTTGGATTGGCCAATGGCGTCGGTCGCTTAGGAGGAATGGTTGGCCCGACGCTTGGCGGGGCGCTGCTAGGAATGAAAGCCCCCATTTTCATGTGCTTTGTTGCTTTTGCGCTGCCAGGCGTTATCGCTTCTTTGGCTGTTCTTTGCGTGCGCAAGAAAAAACGAGACATAGCGGTTGCTGGGCAAGAGGCGGAGACGCTCTTCACATGAGATGGTGAATAGAAAACATGCAGTGGCATTCCCCGAACTATTGACTGCTTAAAACAGAGGGGGAAGCCGCGGAGGCATTTTTAGGTTCAACGATCTACCTTTAGTGAACCTTTAACGTAAAAAAAATCCACCCCATTCCGGGGCGGACTGAGAGAAGAGGGGCACCTTGCAAAGAAGTGGAGGAACATCGTAGCTTTATCGTATCGATTTTTTTACAATGATTCTATATTTTTGTAAGAAAAGATAACGAAGTTTTGTCAAAAAGGATTGACCGCAGCGGCTGCGATGGTCAGCCGCTGACGAATTTTCCGCCGTCGACGTGCAGCATTTGTCCGGTCATATACGACGACTCATCGCTCGCCAAAAAGACGTAGCACGGAGCGACTTCGCACGGTTGGCCGGGACGTTTCATCGGCGTGTTGGCGCCGAATGTGGCGACTTGCTCGCTTTTGAACGTCGACGGGATGAGCGGCGTCCAAATCGGGCCTGGGGCGACGCCATTGACGCGGATGCCTTGGCCGACGAGCGCTTTGGCGAGCGAGCGGGTGAACGCGACGATTGCGCCTTTTGTCGCCGAGTAGTCGATGAGCTGTTCGTTTCCTTCGTAGGCGGTGACCGAAGCGGTGTTAATAATCGCGCTTCCGCTTTTTAAGTGTGGGAGCGCCGCTTTCGTTAGGAAAAAGCAGCCGAATACGTTCGTGCGAAACGTTTTTTCCAGCTGCGCGGCGGTGATGTTGAGAAAGTTCGGCTGCGGGTGCTGTTCAGCGGCGTTATTGACGACGATATCGAGCTTGCCGAACGCTTCGATTGTTTGTTTCACCGCTTCTTTGCAAAACGTTTCATCGCCGATGTCTCCCGCCATCGCCAGGCACCGTCTTCCTTCCTGTTCGACGAGCCGTTTTGTTTCTTCGGCGTCTTCATGTTCGTTGAGATAGAGAATCGCCACATCGGCCCCTTCTTTGGCGAAATGGACGGCGACCGCCCGGCCGATGCCGCTGTCGCCGCCGCTGATGATGGCGACTCTGTTTTCGAGCTTGCCGCTTCCTTTATAGGTGTCTTTGATGGTGATCGGCTGCGGGTTCATCTCCGTTTGCAGGCCGGGCTGGCGCGTCTGGTGTTGCGGGGGCAGCGTTGTTTGTTGCTTTGTGACCATCGTGGTCCCTCCTTAACGGATATTGTCATTGTTAGTATGGGACGGAGGAGGGGAATTATGTGCCAAGAGGGGATGGATCACGAACAAATGAAGAAGCCGTTGGTCATCTTGTTTCCGCCCACGTTTCCATCCACATCGCGATTTCCTCAATCGATGGTTGATCGGTCACGACTTTCACGGTATATTCTTCTGTTTCTTTCTTCGAAACATCAAGTGACGATTCCAATGAAGATCAGAGAAGTGCTTGGGGCAGAACCGGGAGACCAAGTCGCATTTGTTTATCTTAATTAGGCGAGAAGACTCCCACTTCAACGAAGCGAAGCGGAGTAAGTGGGAGAGGAATCGCCTTAACTATATTTTGCTGAAAATAGGATAGATTCAGTAAAATATGGTATAATATAGTTAGATGGGAGGTGAAAAAATGTATTTTTGTATCAA
>NZ_PIJF01000087.1:0-5294 GCF_002809985.1 Geobacillus sp. WSUCF-018B | reverse complement strand
TCTGCTTTCCTATTGCCTTTTTTGGCCATTTTCAGTATACCCTCACGGATCAGGAGCGTATACCGCACTCACCAAGTGGTGGGGATTTTCACGGAAAAGATCCATGAGCAATTTTTGCTCTCCACCCGGGCATGAAAATGACTCATCGGGGCGCATGCATTTTCACGGAAAATATAAATAATTATATAGGGGTAAGAGTCCATTGAAAATTAGGTATATAAATGATTTATTTGCATTAGGTTTAGTAATAGTATTGATTTTGAGTTTTTATACTACTATATTAATTTCACCAATTGTGCTATTAGTTATTTTGATCTTGAGTTTTCCGCTCACATTTACTATATCAAAACTAGGATATAACCGAATTTTTATTTTTACTTTTTTGTTATATCTTTATGTAATATTAAGCGCTCTTATATCGGGTATACCTTTTAAAGAATTAAGTAATTACTATTTTATTAGATATGATGGAAATTTTTTGTACTCTTATAGTCCTTTGTTATTAATACCTCTTATTCAACGTCATAATTTAAATACTGGTTTAATTCTTAAAATTTTCTGTATATCAACTTCTTTAATTCTACTTTTCAGTCATTTAGTTAATATTAGCTTTTTTGATGCGCATAATGCTTATGGTGGATTTTTGGGTCTTGTAATAGGAGTAAATATTATATTAATAAAAGATAAGATAATGTGGGTACCTCTTATTATTAATACCTACTTACTAATAATCTCAGACTCCAGAGGCTCTATATTTGCAATAATTTTAGCTTTTATATTGATATTTCTAAAGAAAAAAGGATTTAATGTGTTATATAAATTAATTATTACTTGTATATTTTTATTTATGATTATCGTGTTTATAGAAGGATATATAGTATGGTTGAAAATGAATAAACCTATTGCTCTTACATTGGATCAAATTTTTCAATATTATATCCCTTATGGCTACTTAGGATCTATAATCAGAGAAATATTTGATAGGAGTTATACAATAATTCATAGGATTTATTTTTATTGGCCTTTAGCAATAGATAACTTTTTGAATAGTCCTCTTATTGGAATTGGTTTCAGTAGATATGATGATGTACCTTATAATTTAGGGGGAATAAAAAATTTAATATATTTAAACAAGGGTTATATTATTTCTCATACTAATTATCATGCTCACAATTCATATTTACATATATTATCTGAATTAGGTATTTTAGGAGCTGGTTTGTTTTTTATGATTTTTAAAGGTATATTGGACAATGCAAAGAGATTAGAAATAAAAGAACAATTGCTAGTTCAAACACTTACTATATATATGCTTATAGTATCTCTATCAGAACATAGAATTACAACACCTTCTCAAATGATACCTTACTTTATTATTGTTATATTAATTCTATGTAGAAATCGGGGAGATATCTCAAAATGAAATCAAAAATTTTAATTGTTGCATCTGATTTTCCCTATCCCCCAAACCATGGTGGACGAAAAGATGTTTGGGATAAAATAGTTCTATTACACAAGTTGGATTTTAATATAGACCTTTTAGTTACCATAAAGTCTCAGCCATCGCCCCAAAACCTAAAGGAAGTTAAAAATTATGTTGATAACATTTTTCTTGTAGAAAGAACATACAATTTATTTGATTTTATTTCTATTCTTCCGTTTCAATTAAAAAGTCGAAAAAAACTAAAATATTGTAGCTTAAAGACATATTATAAATATGTAATCTTAGAAGGAGACTATGTGTTTTTGCTCACCAATAATAATAGTCTTCAATATGATCACATGATTTTAAGATTACACAATGATGAGGCAAGTTATTTCTTTGATTTATATAGAAGTGAAAAAAGGTGGTTAAATAAACTTTATTATCTATTAGAAGCAGTAAAATTTAAACTTATGCAAAGAAAAATTATAAAAAAGATAAAAAATATAATGTTTATATCAAAAGATGAAATGCGGAGATTTACCATAAAATTCCCAGAGATCAATCCTTTATTTCTTCCACCAAATGTTAATTTGGATCATTTTCATAATATTCACGATAAAAAGCTAAGTAAAAAAGTTTTATTTATTGGCTCTTTATTTATGATTAATAATAGAGAAGGATTAATTTGGTATTTAGAAAAAATACATGATAAAGTGAGTGAGATAGATAAAGAATATTCACTCACTATTGCAGGGAATTCGAATGGTGAATCTTTAGATTGGTTAGTTTCTCAAATTAATACTTGTAAATTTAAACATAACATTACAATTATAGATACGCCCTCTTCCTTAGAGGAAATATACAGAGAACATACCATTTTTATTAATCCTATGTTACATGGTGCAGGGGTTAAACTCAAAACAATTGAAGCAATTCAAAAAGGTTTAGTCGTTGTATCAACTCTTAAGGGAGTTGAGGGAACGGGTCTGCAGGATAAAGTTCATGTATTGATTGGTAAAGATGAAGATGAATTTAAAGACAAGTTAATACTGTTGCTGAATGATTTTGAACTAGTGAAGAGATTATCTGATGAAGCACAAAATTATGCTAAAAAAGAATTTGAAAACACAACTAAGATAAAAACATATTTAGAATCTTTGTAAACAATAGGTGAATATTGATGAAAAAAGTAGCTTTAATACATGACTGGCTAGTCACCTATGCAGGCGCTGAGAAAGTATTGGAACAATTACTTAAGATTTATCCTGATGCTGATTTGTTTAGCCTCGTAGACTTTATAAGTAAAAATCAGAGAGATTTTATTTTAAATAAACAGGTTACCACCTCTTTTATTCAAAAGTTGCCATTTGCTCGAAAAAAGTATCGCAGCTATCTGCCTTTTATGCCGTTGGCTATTGAGCAATTGGATGTATCAAAGTACGATATTGTCATTTCAAGTTCCCATGCAGTTGCGAAGGGAGTGATTACAGGCCCCGACCAACTGCATATTTCTTATGTTCATTCGCCAATCCGATACGCATGGGATTTGCAGCATCAATATTTAAAAGAAGCGGGATTAGACCGAGGAATGAAAGGTTGGATCGCGAAGACGATCTTACACTACATAAGAAATTGGGATTATCGTACGTCCAATGGGGTTGATTATTTTGTAGCTAACTCAAAATTTATTGCTCGGAGAATATGGAAAGTGTATCGAAGGGAAGCGGATGTTATCTATCCGCCGGTAGATGTGTCCGCTTTTACTTTCCACGATAAAAAAGAGGACTTTTATCTCACAGCATCTCGAATGGTTCCATATAAAAAAATCGACTTAATCGTTGAAGCTTTCTCACAAATGCCAGATAAGAAATTAGTGGTTATAGGTGACGGACCGGATTTTCATAAAATTAAGGCAAAGGCTGCTCCTAATGTAGAGTTACTTGGATATCAGCCTTTTGAAGTTTTAAGAGATTATATGCAGCGGGCAAAAGCATTTGTATTTGCTGCTGAGGAGGATTTCGGAATCACACCTGTTGAGGCGCAAGCTTGTGGTACTCCAGTTATTGCCTATGGAAAAGGTGGGGCATTAGAAACAATTCGAGGATATGGACAAGCTGAGAATCCAACAGGTTTATTTTTTAAAGAACAGACTGTGGCATCATTAGTTCAGTCTATTCAGTTGTTTGAGAATATCTCGGGAGATATTCAATATCAAGACTGCCGTGAAAATGCGTTGCGTTTTTCACCGGAAAGATTCAGAAAAGAGTTTCAAGACTATGTAAATAACAAACTTCAACATATGTAATTAAAAAATTAGGAGGTTTTCCATGAAACTTGTATTACTTTCCGGCGGCTCCGGTAAACGCCTTTGGCCCTTATCTAATGATGCACGCTCTAAGCAATTTTTAAAAGTGTTAGAAAATCAAAACGGTAAGTTGCAGTCAATGGTGCAGCGCGTATGGGGTCAGTTGGGAAATGTCGGCCTAGCTGATTCCGCTGTGATTGCGACAAGCAAATCCCAAGTCGATATGATTCAAAGTCAATTAGGACAAGAGGTACCGATTATTATTGAACCGATGCGGCGCGATACGTTTCCAGCGATTGCTCTAGCATCGGTTTATTTGTATAGTGTGGAAGGAATTCGTTTAGATGAGGTCATTGCGGTGTTGCCTGTTGATCCGTATGTAGAGGATCGCTTTTTTAATCGAGTCAAAGATTTAGAAGAAGCCATACTTGCAAGTGGGGCTGATTTGGCGTTAATCGGTGTGGAGCCAACGTATCCATCTGCGAAGTACGGTTATATTGTCCCGGCTTCTAAATCTAGTGATAGTGATTATTTAAGAGTAAGTCATTTTACAGAGAAGCCAACTGAAGAAAAAGCGGCGGAGTTAATTGAACAAGGCGCGCTTTGGAACTGTGGTGTGTTTGCATTTAAACTTGACTATATTATTTCATTGCTGCAAGAAAAAGGATTTCCAATTCAATATGATGAGTTATTAAAGCAGTATGATAAGTTACCAAAAATCAGCTTTGACTATGAGGTCGTAGAAAAGACAGAACATATTGTTGTGTTGCCTTATGATGGCTATTGGAAAGATCTTGGTACATGGAACACGTTAACAGAAGAAATGGCAACAAACCAAATCGGCAAGGGCGTTATTAGTGCTGATTGTGAGAATACCCACCTTATTAACGAACTTGATATTCCTGTGACAGTATTGGGAGTATCTAATGCGGTTGTTGCAGTAAGTCCAGATGGTATTTTAGTCGCTGACAAAGCGAAGAGCCCGAAAATTAAAGAGTTAGTAAATGGTTTTGGCCAGCGTCCAATGTATGAAGAGCGTCGCTGGGGTTGGTATCGGGTATTAGATTATACAAAATTTGAAGATGGACGAGAAGTATTAACAAAACGAATTGGCGTTACCGCAGGGAAAAACTTAAGCTACCAAATGCATTATCATCGCAGCGAAGTGTGGACCATCATTAAAGGTGAAGGGGAATTTGCTTTTAACGGAGAAATTCGCCGCGTTAAGCCAGGTGATGTGCTTGAAATTCCTGTTGGTGCGAAACATGGAATTAAAGCGATTACGGATTTAGAATTGATCGAAGTGCAAACAGGAACACAGTTAATTGAGGAAGATATTGTTCGTATTTATATGACGTGGGAAGAAGTAGAGGCAAATTGCTTCTCTGCGAGTAAATAATGGTTTGGCTGCTATATACATGCAACATGAAGAGTTAACTTCTCAGTCATCCTGCACACCCTAAACGCTGCAGCACTTCCTCCGGACGTTCGTGGATGTAGTTGACAAACCGAGTAATGGCTTGAATGATATCGTTGCGATCCTTGTGAAATACATTGGCAATC
>NZ_PIJF01000086.1:0-5371 GCF_002809985.1 Geobacillus sp. WSUCF-018B | reverse complement strand
ATTCTCCTTTCGAATGGCAGGTCGCACTTTCATTCTACAGGAGATCCGCCAGCAAGGGCTATTTTTATGCTTGCTCAAGTTTATCTAGCACCACGGGTTTTTTATAATCTACCTATGAATTTTAGTCATCATTCAGTGAATGCTGCACTTCTGCTTAACTTATTTATTTTGTCAAGTTGCTCATATAACCACCGAACAAAGTTTTTACCCTCTGATCCCAGCTCTTCCTTACCCTCTCGAATTAACTGATCACCTAAATAGAAACCTTTATCAAGCGCTTGAAACAAATGTTTATATAATGTGGCTTTTTCGTTCTCTTTTCGCAGCTCAGGAGAGAGAAACTCATGCTTCCTAATAGTTTGTAAATAGTACAATCCTAGATAAGTGTATACATGAAAAGCGGCTAAAACACGGTCCACCGGCCAATAGGTATCCCGCCAAGTGATATATATAGGACGTGACGTTTGAGCTGAATATCCTGGCCTTAATATAGGTTTGATTAGTAATAGGTCGGCATATTTTTTGTGTAAGGATTCGTGAAGTATAGCCTCAGCAGTCTTAATAGGATTATCTACAACTAAACGTGAGAGGAATATAGTACTTGGAATGTCGTTGGTAGAAGCACTTTCAAATAAGTTTTCACGATTACCTAGTGTATCTACGATTGCGATCATTTGAACATGGGGTAAGACATTCTTTGATAAATCAGGCAATAATAAGGTTAAAAGTTCAAAGCTATATTGTAAAGTTTTTTGTGTCTTTTCATCAGGCATGACCAATATTGGTTCAGGGTCAGTCCCTGCTGCTAGTTCGTTTTGAAAGAGTGTTTTGAAATGTTTTTCAATAATATCATTGTTGGATTCATTAATAAACCAAATCCAAGGTGACGAATCAGTACTTCCAAGGTAAATAATTTTTTCCATTCGACTTTTTAAAGGACCTATTTGTTTGCCTTCATCCAGTATTGAGATTGTGTAATCTAATATTTTATTATAAAGTCTAATTTTCTCAGTCTTACCTTTTTTCAAAAGGCCAAAAGCTTTATTTAGCACATCTCTCATTACTGGATCTTGAATAACCCTGTGTGTGATTGTACGTTCGGATTTTTGAAACCGATCATACAGCCTTCTAAAGTCACTATTTTCTTCAGCTAACAACTCTGTAATAAATGTATAGGTGTGAAAGACTAAATCGTTTATAAATGTATATTTACAATACAAAGGATGAAGAGACATTTCTTTTTCCACTTGGAACACGTAGTTCTCGTTCATAATATTTTACTCCTTATCTGTTTCTTTTTGATTTTTTAAGGTATACAAATCCTGATTCAGCAAGTTGAAAGAGAACATTTTTTATTTCCTTTAAAGGCAGATGATCTAGTCCTACAAACTGTAATTTATCGTTTTGTATAAGGCTAAATCCTTCAGAACATAAACTCCATAAAGCGTAAGCCTCTAAATTCATCGTAACGCTTTTCCCTGTAATTGTACTGATTAATATTGCTTGTTGCTCCTCCTCAATAAATTCCTCATAGACCCCTTTTTCTTGATAGAAGATCAGTTCTTCACTATCAATATCCTCAACAGAAACAGGTATCTTATTGCATATGAGCAGTTCAAAACGCAGTAACATTTCCAACAATTCTTGAGACTGTCTTTTGGTCCATTTCAGTGTTTTGGCGAGTATATCTCTTTGCTCTTTGAAGGGGGTTGGGTTTTTTAACCAATGCTCCCATTTATATAATGAACCTGGAATTTCAACTAAGTAATCTCGGTTCGATTTGTAAAGCAATGTACACTTTTTAGGTTTTTGGTCAACAAATGAGTAATTTGATTGAAGGACGGTGACATCATCTTCCAGCCATGTATATTGATTGTCAATCGATTCAATAAATAATTTTGGTTTGCAGGTCAAGGGTTTGGGAAGACCGGTATCATAACAAGCACGCAAAAACATTTCCTCTTCTACTTCGCGTGAGGATGAACGATGAAACCAATTTGCATCTCGTCTTGGTCGATAAGGGCTTCGTCTAGCAGTTGCTTCCATTAGTTCGGATGTTTCAGTCTCGCTTATTCCTTCTCTGGTGATGTAATTAGTGCTTAAAGCGAGATCCTCATCATCTTTTGGTGGAATAATTTCGATTCCAAATTTATCCGGATTTAGACCGATAGGAGAATTCAAATCAAGAACAAAGGGGCTAGCTCCCCATGTTGAATAAGGAACACCGTACTGTTCATCAGATTTCCTCATAATTTCTTCGGCAAAGAAAATGGTTCTTGTTGTTTCTTGTTTATTCTCCCCTGGAAATCCAAGAATTACAAAAAGATGTACAGGAATACCTGATTCCAAAAATGCATGTAGATTCTTAGGGATATAATCAACTCTAGTTTCTTTGTTCATCAAATCCAAAATACGCTGGTTAAATGATTCTAGTCCAAAGTTCATTCTACGGCACCCAGACTGATATAAGCGATTTGCAATTTTCTCATTTAAACCCGGAGCAAATCTCGTCTCTCCGTACCAGAACAATTTACTGTCGCGTTTAATTAATTCATCGCTAACACCTTGAAGAGTGGGCAGAGTTAGTAGCTCATCCACAAACATAAAATGCCTGGAACCATGTTTTTCTTTTTGGTATTCCATCTCATCGACTATTCTTTCGGGATTGCGCATACGAAATCTGTTACTAGCAAAAGGAATGGAGCAAAATGCACAATTAAAAATGCAGCTCCTTGATGCATAAGTCGGCAGAACAGGACCAGGAGCAAAATATTTTTCTAAAGGGTAGTCAGAGAAGTCGGCAAACGGTACTTCATCCAGCTGGACATCCTGAGGTGGAGTATGATGTAATTTATCTCCTTTCTTATATACATGTCCTGGTATAGATTCAACTCCACCATTGAATAAAGATTGGCAAAGCTTCGGAAGAGATTCTTCTCCCTCATATAGAATAAAGGAATCAATAAGCTGGCATAACGGATGAGGCTCCTTCCATTTATGAACAATCCGAGTTGTATAATTGCCTCCCATGGTAATGTGAATATCTGGACGAATTTCTTTGATCAATTTGGCGATTGTAATTGCTGCAACCAATTGGGTATCTGCAGAAACAGAAATTCCTACTAATCCTAGATTTGGGTCCTCTAAGTGAGGAGGAAGCATTTTTTGAAACAGCCATCGATAAATATTTTTTTCAGGATCATCTGCCGCTTTAAGTACTGCTTGGCTTGAACGAGCCGAATAGTATAAATCATTGGCAAACAAATCAAATTTCAATCCCGGAAACGATGCAGAGATAAAATGAAGTGCGTTGCGTAGAGTGATTTTGGCTTTCAGAAACTCTTCGTGATTTTGAAGACCAGAGAATGACCGCAATGTTTGCTTAGCATTGTCAATATTTTTTATCGTTTCAGGGTAAATTAGCCTAGCTCTTTCAAGTTCTGGGAGTAAATTGGAGTCGGAATCACGATACCTCTTTTCGAACAAGCTTTCAAGTGATAGTAGTCCTTTCCTTGATACAAGCCAGTCTACTGATTCAATACTTAAATCCAAGCATCTGACATCCCATCCTCGTGCCTTTAAAGATCCTGCAAGTAAGGGAATAGCCAGATGTGGTGCATATGTATTCCATAACGGAGGGTTGATTAGTAATATTTTGGGTTTACTCATAACCTAACCACAACTCCTTGTTAAGAAAGAACATCCAGGAGTAAAACCCCTGGATATTCTCAGTCAAAGTCTCAATCAGTTCTCTTTTAATTCGGGGTTCAGTTTTTTTCTCATAGCCGGAGGTAACGCGTACTGAACACCTGTGCGAATCTCAGGTTCGATTTTATTAATATAAGGTGGATCTACCATGTTTTTCTCACGAATGAGCTTTCCCAACTTCAAGATTCGCTCGTTGTTGCTCATCCTTTTCACCTCCTTTCAAAGTTTCACAAATAACAATTTCCGCATCGAGTAACATATTTAGGCTTTCTTCCAATTCCTTTAAGGTCACAGATGAATCGGAAGGAACAATTTCTTGATAAAGTTTAGTTATCTCATCGTAGGTTCTGTTATCACATAACTCGAATATTAACCATGCAGTAGGATTCAGATAGTGAATATTGGGTTTGTGAGGAGTATATATTAGAATTGTATTCCATTCCTCAACAGCCCTCGTACGGAGATTTGGGTGTTTCTTGTAGTATCCATTCGGGCAACTCACGAAGATCAACTCCTTTGTTTGTATTCACGCAGTATGGATCGGGTGCATCCCACCGTCCTGTGAAAGCATATGCCGTTGAACGGCAACCACCACGAGATCCTTGAGATTCATTGCAGTCTTGGCAATAATCAACTACATTTCCAGACCTTAATCTTTTGTAAAGCGGATCATCCCAAGTTTCCAAAAAAGACATTTTTCGGATATTACCGAAGTTGACATATTCTCTTAGATATGGACAGCCGATAGAATCTCCTTTGTAATTTACAGTTGCCATTTGCCAACAACAGTTTCCGTCATTAGGATGCCAAGATTGCATGATTGTTACATTATTAGGTACCCTGACACTCTGGATGGCTTCCATCATCTCATCAAGTGATAAGGAAAGTTCATTCCAATTGTGTTTTGCTCGTCCCAAAGGGTAAAGTCGAAGAAATCCCACTCGGTTAACCCCTAATTCCGCAGCTAAATCGACATATTGTTGGAGCTCGTTCGCATTTTTACGGTTGAGAATTAGACACATTAAGGTCGGGACCCCATGTTTCACCATGTATTTGATTCCTTTTACAGCACGTTGGTAGCTCCCTTTTACCCCGACCAAATCATCATGTGTATCCTCGGTAGCTCCCATTAAATCTACACAGACGGTCCCAACACCAATTCGTTTAAATTCCTTAGCTATTTTTTCGGTGATCAATGTTCCGTTTGTACGAACCCAAGTTAACATTTTTGGACAACAATACTCCAAAATTTCTAAAAAGTCAGGCCTATGTAAAACTTCTCCACCCTCAAAAAAGACTTGAATAACTTCATTCTTTACCAACTCATCGATAAAATCTAGCCACTCTTCTTTTGTAAGTTCTTGACTAGACGGACTTTTTGTACAATTCCCATAACAATGTTTGCACTCCAAATTACAAGTATTTGTTATTTGGATTGTTAACTTTATTGGCTTATTAAGAACAAGTTGCAATTCCTGATCACCTCATTTTTTGTTATATTTGTAATTTATTTGGTTCATCACCAAAATATGTACTTGATTTTTATGTTAAAATGTGATAAAGGTCTCTAGACGGACACGCAAAGTAAAACGCTGGATATTTCGATACCCATATCCTCGCCTTTTGATCAATTTTATTTTGTTGTTGATTCCTTCCATTGGAC
>NZ_PIJF01000085.1:0-5908 GCF_002809985.1 Geobacillus sp. WSUCF-018B | reverse complement strand
TATCCTATTTTCAGCAAAATATAGTTAAGGCGATTCATCTCCCACTTACTCCGCTTCGCTTCGTTGAAGTGGGAGTCTTCTCGCCTAATTAAGATAAAATGACCCCTGTAATGGGAGCGCCGCCTTCAAGGAGTATTCCTTCTTTTGGCAAATCCACTTCAAACGGATAGCCTTTCTTCTGATTGGTGATGGGACAAACAACTGCAAATCCTGTTGCTTGATTGAATTTTTGTGGAGATAAAACAAGAGCAATTCTTCTTCCTGCTTGTTCATGGCCAGCTTGTGGATGGAAGTTCAACACAACGAAATCTCCTCTTTCCGGCGCGTCTGCGGCCATTAGATCCACTCACGCCCTTCTACCCCAAAATCGATCTCCTTATGTCGATTTTCAGGGGTAATTTGTGAGAGTAGCTCTTCCAATGTGTATTTCTTCCGTGCTCTTTTCGGCTTTAATGTGATGATTCCTTCGTTTTCAATGACATGTAATTCCATTTCAGAACCTTGTTGAATCCCGATTTGGTCAGCCGCGTCTTTTGGGATGCGGATGCCCAAACTGTTCCCCCACTTTTGCACGATGACAGTAGACATCACATTCTCTCCTTTCTTTTTTACGCTGTTGTTTTGTTTTGAATTCATTGTATCATCTCCGTTCCTAAATGTATCTACACAGTATATACAAAATGATTCAAAATGATTACATGTTTCACCAAAAAAGGAATGAGGGGGCTTTCGTCGTGTTGAGACAGGCCCGCCAGTTGCCGCCAACGGCGATCTATGGTATAGTGAAATTATTGCAATGTCGGTCGTTGGAGGTGTCAGGCATGCATGCCTTGCTTGTGACGTTGCTTGTCATTGTATCGATTGCGCTGATTGCGATTGTGTTGTTGCAGTCAGGCCGAAGCGCAGGGCTGTCGGGGGCGATCACCGGCGGCGCTGAGCAATTGTTCGGGAAGCAGAAAGCACGCGGGCTCGATGCGGTGTTTCAGCGCGTGACGGTTGTGTTGGCCGTTTTGTTCTTTGTGTTGGCGATTCTTGTTGTTTATGTCCAACCATCATAAGCAAAAAACGGGGGCGGTCCATAGAATGAAGGGCTGCCCTTTCTATTTCACACCAGAGAGGAAGGAGAACCTATGATGAAAATTGTTCCGCCGAAGCCGTTTTTCTTTGAAGCCGGGGAGCGGGCGGTGCTGCTGTTGCATGGGTTTACCGGCAATTCCGCTGATGTTCGGATGCTCGGGCGTTTTTTAGAATCCAAAGGCTATACGTGCCATGCGCCGATTTACAAAGGACACGGCGTGCCGCCTGAGGAGCTCGTCCACACCGGGCCGGATGACTGGTGGCAAGATGTCATGAACGGCTACGAGTTTTTGAAAAACAAGGGCTACGAAAAAATCGCCGTCGCCGGACTGTCGCTTGGAGGCGTATTTTCATTGAAATTAGGTTACACTGTACCTATAGAGGGCATTGTGACGATGTGCGCGCCGATGTACATCAAAAGCGAGGAAACGATGTACGAAGGCGTGCTCGAGTATGCGCGCGAGTATAAAAAGCGGGAAGGAAAATCAGAGGAGCAGATCGAACAGGAGATGGAGAAGTTCAAGCAGACGCCGATGAAGACGTTAAAGGCGCTGCAGGAGCTGATCGCCGATGTGCGTGACCATCTTGATTTGATTTATGCCCCGACGTTTGTTGTGCAGGCGCGCCATGATGAGATGATCAACCCGGACAGCGCGAACATCATTTATAACGAAATTGAATCGCCGGTCAAACAAATCAAGTGGTATGAGCAATCAGGCCATGTGATTACGCTTGATCAAGAAAAAGATCAGCTGCATGAAGATATTTATGCATTTCTTGAATCGTTAGATTGGTAATGGAGAAAGGAGGGGATGGACAATGGATCATGTGTTGGCCGAACGCATCTTAACGTTTATGCGCGATGAGGCGTATAAGCCGCTGACGGTCGAAGAGTTGGAAGAAGCGTTTGGCATCGAGGATGCCGATGGATTCAAGGAGTTTGTCAAAACGCTTGTCGCCCTGGAAGAGGAAGGACTCATCGTCCGGACGCGCAGCAACCGCTACGGCGTGCCCGAGCGGATGAATCTCGTGCGCGGCAAGGTGATTGGCCACCCGAAAGGATTCGCGTTTGTCACACCGGAGGAGCCGGGACTGGATGATATTTTCATCCCGCCGTCCGAATTGAAAAACGCGATGCATGGCGACACCGTGCTTGTGCGCGTCCAGGCCGATTCATCGGGGGCGCGCCGTGAAGGGACGATCGTCCGCATTGTGGAGCGCGGGGTGAAAGAAGTCGTCGGCACGTACACCGAAAGCAAATATTTCGGCTTTGTCATCCCGGATGACAAGCGGATCGTCAACGACATTTTCATTCCGAAACACGCCGCGAACGGTGCGGTCGAAGGGCATAAAGTCGTCGTCCGGCTCACCTCGTATCCAGAAGGACGGATGAGCGCTGAAGGGGAAGTCGTCCGAATTCTCGGCCATAAAAACGACCCGGGCGTCGACATTTTGTCGATCATCTATAAGCATGGGCTGCCGCTTCAATTTCCCGATGACGTGATCGAGCATGCGAACCGTGTGCCCGATGTGATTACCGAGCAAGATTTGGAAGGGCGGCGCGATTTGCGCGGCGAGATGATCGTCACCATTGACGGCGAGGATGCGAAAGACTTAGACGATGCGGTGACGGTGACGAAGCTGGAAAACGGCAACTATAAGCTCGGCGTCCACATCGCCGACGTGAGCCATTACGTCGAAGAAGGCTCGCCGATCGACCGCGAGGCGTATGAGCGCGGCACGAGCGTCTATTTGGTCGACCGCGTCATCCCGATGATTCCGCACCGGCTGTCGAACGGCATTTGTTCGCTCAACCCGAAAGTCGACCGGCTGACGCTGTCGTGCGAGATGGAGATCACCCCGCAAGGCGAAGTCGTCCGCCATGACATTTTCCAAAGCGTCATCCGCACGACAGAGCGGATGACGTATTCCGATGTCAATAAAATTTTGGTGGACAAAGACGAAGCCTTGCGGGAAAAATACGCGCCGCTTGTGCCGATGTTTGAGCTGATGGCTGAGCTCGCCGACATTTTGCGCACGAAGCGGATGAAGCGCGGGGCGATCGATTTTGATTTCAAAGAAGCGAAAGTGCTCGTCGATGAAAACGGCAAGCCGTACGATGTCGTCTTGCGCGAGCGGTCGGTCGCCGAGCGGTTGATTGAAGAGTTTATGTTGGCGGCGAACGAAACGGTCGCTGAGCATTTCCATTGGCTGAACGTACCGTTTATGTACCGCGTCCATGAGGATCCAAAGCCGGAAAAACTGCAACGTTTCTTGGAGTTCATCACGAACTTCGGCTATGTCGTGAAAGGAACGGGCAACCAAATCCACCCGCGCGCCCTCCAACAAATTCTCGAAGCGGTGCGCGGCGAGCCGGAAGAAATGGTGATCTCCACCGTCATGCTTCGGTCGATGAAGCAAGCGCGCTATGACGCCGAGAGCCTCGGCCATTATGGGCTGTCGACTGAGTTTTACACCCATTTTACGTCGCCGATCCGCCGCTATCCGGACTTGATCGTCCACCGGCTCATCCGGACCTACTTGATCAACGGGCAGATGGATCCGGAGACGCAGCGAAAATGGGCGGAAAAGCTGCCGGAGATTGCCGAGCATGCATCCAACATGGAGCGGCGCGCCGTCGAGGCCGAGCGGGAGACGGACGATCTGAAGAAAACCGAGTTTATGGAAGACAAAATCGGCATGGAATTTGACGGCATCATCAGCTCGGTGACGAACTTCGGCTTGTTCGTTGAGCTGCCAAACACGATCGAAGGCCTGGTGCACGTCAGCTACTTAACCGACGACTACTACCGCTATGACGAGCGCAGTTATGCGATGATCGGCGAGCGGACGGGAAAAATGTACCGCATCGGCGATGAAATCACCGTCCGTGTCATCAACGTCAACAAAGACGAACGGATCGTCGATTTTGAAGTCGTCGGCATGAAAGGACGCCGCCCGCCGAAGGCAAAAGCCGCGCCGGTCGTTATTGAAGGAAAAAAACAAAAGAACGGCAAGCCGAAAGCAGAGGCAAAAGGAAAAACCGGTGCGGGCCGCGCCGCGAAAGCAAAAAAGAAGAAAAAGAAAAAACGGTGAGGAAAAGCCGAACGGGCGGCTTTTCCTTCCTTTTCGTTTTTGGTAAAATAAGAAACGCCGATGAGGAGGGGGAAAACGGATGCCGAAAGGCGAAGGAAAAGTGATCGCCCAAAACAAAAAAGCGCACCACGACTATTTCATCGAAGAAACGTATGAAGCCGGCCTCGTTTTGCAAGGGACGGAGATCAAATCGATCCGCAACGGCCGGGTGAACTTGAAAGATTCGTTCGCCAAAGTGGAAAAAGGGGAAGTGTTTCTCCATAACATGCATATCAGCCCGTACGAACAAGGCAACCGCTACAACCACGACCCGCTGCGGACGAGAAAGCTTTTGCTGCACCGGCGCGAAATCAACAAGCTGATCGGCTATACGAAAGAGCAAGGGTATACGCTCGTGCCGCTGAAATTGTATATTAAAAATGGCTTTGCCAAAGTGGAGCTTGGAGTGGCCAAAGGGAAGAAAAAATACGACAAACGGGAAGACATGAAGCGGAAAGAAGCGCAGCGCGAAATCGAGCGGGCGTTCCGCGAGCGGCAAAAGCTGTAGAGAGGCAAGCCGCCGAGCGGGCATTTGTCGAGGGCGGGAGCCTGAAACATCGGGCTTTTGGCGGGCATTGCCGGTTTGGGAACGGCGGAGGGATGTTTGGTTCATCGCGGCAAGCGGGGGCATTTCTTGCGTCGCCGTGTACGGAAAATGGGATGGGCTGATTTTTCTTGGCAAGTGCCAAGAAGCCGTGTTCTCAATCATCCGGCACAACATTCGGAGAAGAGCCTGTTTTTTGGCGAGATTGAAAACATTCCCATTGAAAATGCACCGCGTCATGGTATAATAAAAAGTGCAACAGCCAGTTATCCGATGCTTAAGCTGTTCCGATCTCTTCGCACCGCGGGGACGATCCGGATTCGACAGGGGTAGGTCGAGCTTAAGCGGCGAGCCGAGGGGGACGTCCTCGTAAAAACGTCACCTAAAGATAACTGGCAAACAAAACTACGCTTTAGCTGCCTAATTGCTGCAGCTAGCTCCTCCCGCCATCGCCCGCGTGGCGTTCGAGGGGCTCATATGAAGCGGGCTACGCCCAAATCCGCCGCCTGAGGATGAGGGAAGAGACGAACCAGGCTAGCCGCCGGGAGGCCTGTCGGTAGGCGGAACGGACGGCGAAGCGAAATATACCGACTACGCTCGTAGATGCTTAAGTGGCGATGCCTCTGGACGTGGGTTCGACTCCCACCGTCTCCATTTCCGATATCCGAACGGTTCGGACGAGAAACTGTGAAACCCTTGATACGACTGCATTTGCAGTCGTTTTTCATTTTTTGGGAATCCCCAAAAAACGATAGAATACGAAAAAATTTTGCACGAATTTTGCACCGCGTTTTTACCTTGCATTGTATACCGAGTTCGACAGTGACTAAGTAAACAAAATGCCTCTCATCCCTTGATGCCAAAGGGACAAGAGGCATTTGGGCATCCTTCCAGCGTGTATCTAGGCGCGAGGATGGATGCCTACAATCTTCGGAGGCGGCCTCAGCTCTAGCGCCGATCTTGTTCTGCAGCGATGATGGGCCCATAATATGAATATGCGCCTCGTTTGTTCATGATGAATGGATTCGTGATCGGGAAAAAGAGATAAAAAAAGAAGGGGCTGACCCAAAAGTCCGCCAAAAAGCGGACTTTTGGAGTCAGCCCTCTCTGGTTTTTGTATATTTTACCAAACGGAACAAAATTCCGACTCTG
>NZ_PIJF01000084.1:0-6382 GCF_002809985.1 Geobacillus sp. WSUCF-018B | reverse complement strand
CGTTGTTCTTGCACTTATAGATGTTGTATTCTTTGCGTTCCTTGATTTTTTCCAGCGTCTTTTTGCAGTGCGGGCAGCGAAAGACCGCTTGCTTGGTGAACCGATTTCGGTGGTTGAACCGGCACTGGCACACTTTGCATTGGTATTGCCCTTTTCCGCCGTTATTGGCGTACAGGTAAGAAGAGGGAGCCTGGCAGCGAGGGCAGGTCAACGAATCCGGAACAGATGGGCCGYAAAGGACGTCYGTGCTGGGCTTCRTAGTCYGCCAACAGCTTCCGGTAATCAAGGGTTTCCGGCACATCGATGATCGGAAGGTCATCGACYTGAAGTTTCCGGTACGGYTTTTGGATGGGTTCGTCCAAGTCCTCGAGATTCAACGATTTTCCCAATATCACACCCATCTAATACACGATAATTTGATATTGGGTCTTGATTATTTCAAGCAAATAGGCTAATCATTGAGGTAACAAAGCTTGTCACTCCTTTGTTTTGGCTGTTGGGTGTCGTTACCTCAATGATGGCGGAAAACAACGGGGGTGGTAAGCTTTTTTTGTTCAACCGTTGAAACCCAAGGAAAAACCGTGAGTGTGGAGGATAAACTTTTGACAATACCTGTATCCGATGGGGAGGGCTGAAAGCGTGATGAGCCAGTTGGCGTATCGGGTGAAATACCGCCGCAGTTGGACCGACAAGGGACTCAGGGCGTTTTTCAAGGCAATGATTGCCCGGATGGATGGGATTCGTCTTTTCGGACGTCGTTTCGGAGAAGGATCGTCGCATCCGGCGGAGGAAACGACATCCACTAAACAGACGGTCGTGAACAAGGCGAAACAACGCGTCCGCCGTCTTTGGCCTGAGATCACGCGGAATAACGTGCCATATTTAAAGCAATCGTCCGGGACACCGATCTATCATGCCCTGTCTGAACTCAAGGCATGGTAAAAAAAAGGTATACATATCGATCTGCCATGGCAAGGGATGAGAATTCAAAAGCGCTTACGGACTAAATTCAAAAAATGGTTTGCCAACCTATGATTTACACCTGTTTTCAGCGAATCAAAAAAGTTTCCACAAAGTCTTGACTGACTCTTAGTAATGATCCTGCTTGACATTTTTGAAAATATAATTACTAAAATTCAAAAACATCAAAAATCATAGAGCAGATGTATTTTCATGAGTGGAAAAATCATAGTTCGACAAATGGGATAGCTGTAATAATGGTTTGACCTGTTTAATATGTTTGGACCACTGATCAAGGGATGTTCACTTACAGAAAGCTGATCTGAAATCAGAACAAACAATGATCCCTACAACAGATGAGAAAAATGCTACGACATTTATCTCCCACTGATACACATGTAACGTAAAGAGATGCTTATGATTGTCGATGAACTCATTCAGCAAAAGTGAGGATCAACTTATATCCTTTGTGGAACAAGCGAAATCTTGCATGGGTTAAATCTGTGCATGGAATCGGAAAGAATGTTCAAGCCTTTATTCGAAGAATCAACCAGAACCCAGAACGAACGATCGATCATTTGTGAATTCAATTTTGTCTTCATGGGCAGTCATGGCGCCGGGAAATCACGAAAGTTTCGGGAAATGGAAATATAGACGGGTGAGGCAAGGAAACAAGAAGTTGAGGTTACACCTGGTGTGGGGTGCTCGTGCCATGGCCCGAACGAAAAACACCCATTTATCCGTGAAGTATCATCGGATCGCTAAACGAAGAGGAGTAAATCGGGCGAGTATCGCTGTGGGAAGAACGATGTTACAAATCCTCTACGTCATTTTAACCAGAAAGGAACAGTATAGAGGTATAGAGAGTTTGGAAACCTACTACTGGGATTGGTAGCGAGAAACGAACCTAGTGTGTCAAACGATGAAGCAATTTAGGGGGATAGGGTATCAAGTGAAACTGGAAAAAACGAGTGCGCATTATCGGTAAACCATATATACTGAAATTCTTTCTTTTAAAACCTACTTCTAATGGTTAGGTAGAGATCGTTCTTGTCTTTTTCGAGTTTTCAGGGTAGGAGGAGAGCAATTATTGGATATTAAAAATGATTTGAATCATTTTTTTGAGTATACTTCTTACCAAAATGCTTATGGACTTTTATACAGCCAAAAAACAGGAAAACAGGTTGCATTTTTAAAGTCCATGCTTGATACTCTTCCAAAAGAGAGTAAAATACTTGATTTATGTTGTGGTAACGGAAGACATCTTTTTTCTATTAGAAGACTAGGCTTTGATGTTATTGGCATAGATTCACATTACGAAACAGTAGCCAAAGTCAAGGAAACCGATCCCGCTGCTAATATTATGTTCTGCGATGCACGTTTTATGAATTTTATTGAAGTCTTTGATTTAGTCTACTGTTTAGAAACATCTATTGGTTACTTTAACGATGAAGAAACCATTAAAATTTTCGGTAAAGTTTATAATTCTCTAAAATATCAAGGGATATTTATTGTGCATGTTTTTAACAGGGAGTTGTTATTGAAATATTTTGAGGACAGTTCATATTTTTATGATATTTTCCACCAGCCAATTTTTGAAAGCAGGGAAATCGATTTATTAAATGGACTATTAAAAATTAGACAAAAAAGAAATAATAGCAATATAAAAGAATACCACCTTGATTTACGAATTTATACTGCTGTTGAATTAAAAAATATGTTAAGTACTGTTGGTTTTAAAATAAGCAATGTTTATGGTGATTTTGATAAATCACCGTTTTCAATTAATAGCCCTGAGTTAATTATTATTCTAAAAAAGGAAGGATAGAAATGTATAAAAAATATCGCAAATCACGTTACACAATTAAACATGAGACTCAAGAAGGTACTTTAATCTTATTTAACACTTTTTCTGGAGCTATAGCAACAATTGAAGATGTAAAAACAAAAGAAAAGGTTAAAACTATTTTACGGGAGGGGTTATTATGTGAACCTGCAAATGAATTAGAAACAGAGTTAATTAATCAACATTTTTTGGTACATCATTCAACCGATGAAAATCGATTAGTAGATTTAATGAGAGATATGGAAAAAAATCGAAAGGATCACTATGAATTAATTTTATATTCTACAGAAGAATGTAATTTTAGGTGTGTTTATTGCTTCGAGAAATTTTTAAGGGGGGAAATGCCGAAAGAAATTCAACAGGCTATTATTAAGCATATTTTACGAAAAGCACCTCATATTAATAGTCTAAATATTGCTTGGTTCGGCGGGGAGCCATTAGAAGGTGTAAATGTAATTAGGAATATTAATAAAGAAGTTAAAGAAATATCTAAAAAATTCGGATTTACATTCAACTCTGGAATTACAACAAATGGATACGAACTCGATGAAAATCTATTTCGTGAATTGGTAGATTTGAATATTATCCAATATCAAATCACTTTAGACGGGCCGAAAGATACCCATGATACACATAGAATACTTAAAGATGGTGGTCCTACTTTTGATCGTATTATAAACAATTTAAAAAGTATTCAAAAGACTGATTTAGAGTTTAAAGTTTTAATCCGCTCAAATTTCGATAAAACCAATAAGGATAGAATGCAAGAATTAATAGAACTGCTTTCAGAGTTTTTGAATGGAGATGAACGTTTCCAATTATATTTTAAACCTGTGCAGAATTATGGTGGAACATCTGCTAAAGATCTACCACTATATGATCCAAAAGAAAGTTTTAAAGTTATGAGTGAGGTTCAAAAACGAGCACATTGTTATTTTCCGACCTCCACTGAATTGCTAAGTTCCCTTGACCCAATGGGAAGTGTTTGTTACGCTGGTCTTCCGAATAGTTTTGCGATTGGGGCAGATGGAACTATTTATAAATGTACTTTAGAATTAGATGAGCCTCTGAATCAATTAGGGAAAATTAGAGGAGACGGAACTTTTGATATTGATGAAGATAAACTTACCTTATGGATAACGGCAGATGCGAAAGATGATAGGCAATGTAACTCTTGCATTTTAAAGCCAACTTGTCAGGGAATGCATTGTCCACTAATTAGAATTAAAGAACAAAGGAGTCCTTGTCCACCTTTAAAGAAGGGAATTCGAACAGCCCTTGAATTAGTTACTGTTTACGCTGGAATAGACATAAAAAACGATTAGTTGTACTGATATACCTTATTTACCAAGCTTCATACCATGTAATCTTCAAATGCATGATTAATTTAGCTTTTCCGTGAAAATGCACGTGCTTGGATTGGTCATTTTCATGCCCGGGTGGAGRGCAAAACGTTGCYCATGGATCTTTTCCGTGAAAATGCACGTGCTTGGATTGGTCATTTTCATGCCCGGGTGGAGGGCAAAACGTTGCCCATGGATCTTTTCCGTGAAAATACGCACACCTTGATTAGTCATCTTTATGCCTGAAAGGAGGTGAGATAAATGAAATTGATCAAGAGGAAAAAAGTGGCTGATTTGACAGAAAAGAATATAATTATAAACCTGAGATGTAGTTGCTCGTAGTCAAACAATTTGATCTTTGTAGTCAGAATAATGATAATGCTTATTTTGTTCTCAAAAAGTCTGGAAAAGTCTTTTTGAGAACTCACATTTCGCACCCTCTCGGCAAAAATCGAGAGGATTTTTTTGTTCCGCCTCACATTTCGCACCCTCCCGACGAAAATCGGGAGGATTTTTTCATTCCGATGTCGAATGAATCCTTGACACACAAGGAACGTAAAGGAGTTTTTCTCTCATGAATGTGAAAGTCAAAGGGGTCTATCGTAATGATTATTTGAATATAATAAGTGTTCTAGTCAAAAAACTGGACCTCCCCCACTTGATTGACCATCCTGTGCCCGTCGATCCACAGTGCCAAACGCGAGTCAGCGATGCCGTTCAGGCCATCCTTTACAATCTATTTGACGGCCGGCAAGCCCTTGTTCACTTAGAACGATGGGCTCAGGAGATCGATCTAGAGAAACTCATTCGTCCCGGTCTCCATCCTTCCTGGTTGAACGACGATGCCTTGGCCCGTCATCTCGACCGCTTGTATGAGGCCGATATTCACAAGGTCATCAGCACTTGCTTGATTCACATTTATCACAAAGAAGGCCTTTCCCTCCGAGCCTTTCACGCCGATACGACAGACAAGACGGTTTACAGAGCCTATGAATCGGCCTCGTTAGAGGCTCTGCAGATCACACATGGCTACAACCGCCATCAGCATTGGCAAAAACAGATCGGCTTCGGACTGGTCGGCAACGAGGATGGCATCCCGTTTTACGGCGATGTGCACGACGGCAACCTGTCTGATAAAACATGGAATCCCGAGGTGCTGTCCCGTGTCCATGAACAGCTGAAGCAAGCCCACCTCGACGACGAATGGATTTACGTGGCCGATTCCGCCGCGATGACAAAAGACACCTTGGCGCAGACGAAAGCCGCCAACGCCTTTTTGATCACCAGAGGCCCTTCATCGCTCCGGATCGTGAAACAGGCGCTCGCGGAGGCCGATTCGCCTCACATCACGTGGAGTAAACCCTTTACCCTAGCGGAGAGAAACGGCGCCACGCATCGGGTATGGGAAACGGCCTCGACCTATGAAGGCCACTCGGTTCGGCTGATCGTCGTCGAATCGAGCGCGCTCGACCAGCGCAAAGGAAAAACGCTCGAAAAAGAGCGGGCGAAAGAAGCGGAGCTTCTTCGCGAGGAACAAGAGCGTTGGGAGCGCCATCCCTTCTCCTGCCGGGAAGACGCCGAACAAGCCTTGACATCCCTCAAGGCGTCCCTTCGCCCCCGGTTTCATCGGGTCAACGCCGCGGTCAAAGAGATCGTGCGTCCGAAAAAACGGCGCGGACGGCCAAAAAAGGGGCGGAGCCCGAGACGGAGACGCTGTACACCCTTCACCTAAACGTCGAATTCAACCAACCGACATGGGAACAGGCAAGACGGAAAGCGTCCCGGTTTGTTCTCGTCACGACCGTTCCGAAGGAATGGAAGGGCCAACCCATGGATGCCCAAGAAATCTTGAAGCTGTATAAAGGGCAAATCTCGGTGGAAATGAACTTCGCGTTTTTGAAAGATCCGTTTTTCACAGATGAGATTTACGTCAAAAAACCGGAACGGGTCGCCGCATTGGGCTATTTGTTTCTGTTGGCCCTAGCGATTTACCGCGTTTTTCAGCGCCGGGTGCGCCAGTTCATCACACCCGAACACCCGTTAAAGGGCGCGGGAGGCCGCAAGTTGACACGGCCAACGGGACAGGCGATTTTTCAGCTGTTTCAATATGTGAACGTCATCCTGCTGGAGCTGCCAGACGGGCGCATCCAACGCGCACTCGATCGCCCCCTCAACCCGGACCAGCGAAGGATTCTGCAGGGATTGGGCATGGATGAGAGCATCTACGTGTAAC
>NZ_PIJF01000083.1:0-6362 GCF_002809985.1 Geobacillus sp. WSUCF-018B | reverse complement strand
GTACATGCCTATATTATAACCGATATTCAGCTGTTTTAAAAGTTAAAATAAACAAGTCGTGTGCCTATGAAATTCAGTGTTTTTTTCTAGGATCCGCATCGCGAAATCTTTGATATAACAGCATTTTGGCCATTTTCATTTGCCTAAAATGGCCTCAAAACTGTCGAACTCGGGTTATGTAAACCAGACGATTTGGAGAAATCGTCAAACGTCCAAATCGTTGATATATCAACATCGCACTTTAGTTTATGAAAGTAAAATAACGCTGCACACCTATGCTCTTTTTTAGCCGTTTTGGGACCGTGCGGAAGCTGCATGGAACCAAACAAGAAAAAGACGGACAGTATCGATACCGTTCGTCTTTTTCTCTCCAATCCATATCGTTGCTTCGGTGACGGCCGCGTTGATCTTTCCAAAATGGAAATGAATTTATCGCTTTTTGATATCTTTCACCCTTTCCCCAGAACTTTTCGGCCGCTTTGGAGAAGGTTTTTTATCCTGTTGGAATTGTTCCTGGGAGACGATAAAATCTGCTCTCTCCCCGCTTTTTTGGGTCATCTCCTTATAAGAAGCAGATTGTACTTTCGCTTCGAGAATTTCGCGCGGGTATGGCGTCTGTTCAAAAGAAATCTCTTTTTTCCACTCTCTTCTCCCACGGTGAAGTTGTATTTTTGGCAACACGATTTCAAACTTATTCGCTTTCGACATTTTCGCTTCTATTAACGAGAAAATCGCCGCAAACGCTGCAATGGCGTACCAATTTTTCCATGCAAAGGTCGAGCCATTTAATCCCACTCCATCCAGCAACGCAATTATGACCGGATAATCATCGATTATCATCCGTACTAGCGCATAAAACAAACAAAGAAGCAAATATCCCGTAACCGCCCACTTCAAATAGCGGGTATCTATTTTTTTCAAATACGTAACTAAAAAGGCGATAATGGAGATATAAAATAAATGCACCACATCGGTTCCATATGTCCACATTCTCCATAACATATACCCTAATACAAATAAAGTATAGGCAATGGAAACCGATATTTGCCCATTATCTCTCGCCCCTGTCCGCATAGCTCCTGTAATGAAAAAGTAAAAAATAGTGATCATTGACAAAAACATGAGATAGTCATCGGGCAGATCGTGCCATGCGGAATAGACCAAGAAGAAGACAAACACCCATGAAATATGAAACAAAATTCTTTCCATCTTCTCTCCCCTTTGTAATTAACTGAATAATAAAAAAAATCCAACCAAAAATAAAAGCTACTTTAGTTCGCCCGTCTCAATTTATTTTTTCGCGCCCATTCTTGAATGTGTTTTAATTTTTCTCCCATTGTCTGGCTCAATGGGCTTGTTTGGTCGATTTCTCTCAACAAATACCACATTTCTAACGTTCTTTGGTCATAGGCCGCTTGAAAAATGCTTTCGTTAATGACTGCCTCGATTTCACTGCCAGAAAATCCTTCTGTTTTTTCCGCAAGCAGATCTAGATTAAACTTCTCTGGTTGATATCCTTTTTTCTTTAAATGAATGGCAAAAATCTCTTTCCGCTCTTGTTTTTTCGGCAGATCGATAAAGAAAATTTCGTCAAATCTCCCTTTGCGCATAATCTCTGGAGGAAGATGTTCAATATTGTTTGCCGTAGCTACGACAAAAACCGGAGCCTTTTTTTCTTGCAGCCACGTAAGCAAAGTAGATAAAATTCGCTTACTAACTTCGTGGGTATTGATGCCAGCCGGATCTGGGATCGCTTTATCGATTTCATCAATAAATAAAACGCAAGGGGAAATGTTTTCCGCCAGTTGAATCGCTTTGCGGATATTTTCTTCGCTTTCTCCGAGCCATTTGCTCATCAACGCCCCGATATCTAAACGAAGCATCGGAAATTCCAGAAAGTTGGCGATCGCTTTTGCCGTGTAACTTTTCCCGCATCCTTGCACTCCTGTCATTAACAGTCCTTTAGGCAAATTTAATCCGTATTTTTTGCGAATCACTTCATTGTAAGCAATTTTTCGTTTTTTCACCCAATCAATTAGCGGCTTCAGCCCTCCAATTTCATTTAATGACACGTCTGGCTCGTAATACTCCAGCAATCCTTGTTTTTCAACAATTTGCCGCTTTTCACCGGCAACCGTTTTCGGTTCGATTTTCCCATTATTTCGCAACATCGATTTGATATAGGCGTTAAAAATCTCGGTTTCTGTTAACCCTAGCGACGCATTAATAAGTCGCTCCTTTTCTTCTCGATCCATCCGATAACGACTGTTGGTTTTCTTCATAATAATGTCAATCATCTCTGCGATTTCGTTCCGCCCAGGCAGCCCAAAGCGCACCACATGAATCAATTTATTTAATTCTAACGGGATCTCCGCCTTTGGAGCGGTAATGGCAATATGCTTGTAAATACAATGATCGACATCGGAATAACGCTTCCATGAAAACTCCTTCGTCATCGGCACTGTAATATGCAATACCGTATCTTTTAATTCGAGCAACAATTCTTTATTTTGAAAGAAAATATGCAAATCATGGAGAACGAAGATCGCGTTGTGTGGGTATTCTTTAATTTTTTTGAACATCTGAAAGGGATTCCGTATATCCTCCTTGTGAATCGTTTCCGCTTCCAACACTAGTCCGCTAGAATAGTTCCATGTAAACACATCGTATTGCAATGAATCTTGTTTGGCAATCCAATGAAACGTCTCCACGACTGGACGTTCATCTTCTGTCACGACATACAAAAGGGGATATCCTGCCGAAATGACACCCTTCAGCTCTTCCTTTGCCGCTTGATAACTCATTCAAGCCACTCCCCCTTTCATTATCCCTATACTAACATTTTAGCACAAATTTTCCAATATCGTTACTGTGAATCTTCGTTATACCGCATATTCCATCTGTCGCAGCCATAAGCAACAAAAATATCGAACCCTATCAACCGTGTTTTCATACATTTTCCCATCACCGCCACGCAATCGTTCCCTAAAAACTTTTGTGATTTCCGCCACCTTCGCACCTCATTATCGTTTCCCCCGTTTCGCAAAGCGAGCAGGTTGTTTCAATCCTCTAAACGAGGTCTTCCTTTTAAAAGAGCACCTTCTTTACCATTGATTTTCTAGGGCGGCAAGGGGCGTTTTTGCACACCCCCGCGAACCCCGCAAAAAATAAATTGTTGTTATGTAAACTTGACTGTTTGAACAAAAACGTCAAACGTTCAAACCCTTGATATATCAGCATCGCACTTTAGTTTGTGAAAGCAAAATGGCGCTGCACACCTATGCCCTTTTTTGGCCGTTTTTGGACCGTGCAGAAATAAAATGAAAGACTTGCCCGCCTATTGGCATGTACTCGAATACTTGATGTAACATTATCTCTTACACACATCTTTTCCCTCTTTAATCAACTCCTACGTAAACAGCTAAGTACCGAAACTCTCCATGCTTTTCATTGCGAACGGTTGAGTAATGATGCCATTGCATTTTATACATTCCTTTTAGGACAATCGGTTCTTCACGGTTTTTTGTCGTTCCCGCTGACGCATGTTCCAGCCACTTCAGCTCTCCCGTTAAAATGCTGTTTTCATGGATTCGAAAATAACTGTCCACCGTATTGGATCTGGTTGGCTTGCTCCAATACAAATGGTCATTGGTTAATAGAATCGCAATTCCTTGGACATTTTCTCTCCCTGTGGCAAGCTTTTCAAGTTTCTCGACTTGTTTAAGAAAATCATAACGACCAATGTCTTGAGCACCGTGATGTTTTAATTCTATAGATTGATTGTTTTGCTTAATGGCCAGTCTGGCGAGCTTATTCATTAAATATATCGCGTATTGTTGCCCGCCATTCGGGTCTTCTACCCAAAGGTCGACTACATATCCATGAAAATGCTTATTATTCATCACGCGAAACTTTTCTTGAAGCTGAAATTTTAATGCATCTTTCAATGCTTCCTTTGAAGAAAAGAATGGATGTTTTTGTGATAACACTTTCATTTCCTCATGAATAGAAAACATGGTTATTCCTCTCCCTACACGTTTTCTAAATCTCAGAGCAAATAGGCTACCTTCCAGACGTTTTGCGCTAACAGAGGGAAAATCAGCGAATCGCTTGCGTAAATTTACATTTCGGATAGTTGCTGCAGCTTTTGAATTTCCCATATTTTCCTCTTTTGACTACAAGAGCGCCGCCGCATTTCGGGCAGCGGTTTTGCTGGATATGTTGTTCCGTCCGTTTTTGCTTTGTTCGAATCGTTTGCACGTGCCGCTTTTTCATTTCTTTTTCTTGCTGTTTGTTTTTGACAAGCACTGTTTCTAATTTTTGAGTCAACAGTTGTTTTGTTTCTCTATCGATCACTTTTGTTTGGTGCTGCTCGAGCACTTGTTTCAACTGTTTAGGATAAACTACGTAAGCATGAACGAAATGAGTATCTGATTTAAACTTTGCCCGCGGCAGAAACACGACAACCGAGTGAATCGGAATATGCGAGAACGCTTCCCCAAGCCAGTCTCTTAACGCCTTGATATGCCCTTTATTCTGCAAAATAGGATTAAGAAATTTTTCTTTTCGTTTATAAATCACTTGCGTCCAATATTTTGATGTTTCATCTCCAAAAATCCAGCCGCTGTAATTTTTCGTTTCAATGACAAACAGGCCTTGATCGGAAAGGATAATATGATCCATTTGCGAAGTGGAGCCATCCTGTTTAGGAATATACAGGTTATGAAAAGCTTTGTATTTTCCAGATGATGTTGCTTCTATCTTTTTGATTGCTTTACGGACTTTATATTCTCCATACGATCCCATCCATTCTGCTTCTTTCGACTTGATCTATCTTGCCAATAAGGCAAGCAAGCATAAAAGAAGCAGCGTATAAAAAAGATTCGCATTCATCCGCTTCCCCCTCCCTTTGTCATAGATATAAAGACTTGGTTAATCTGATTCTATCAATTTTTGTAAAAATATGTTGTCGAATATTGTCAAGTGCATAAAAAAAAGCAGAAGCCTTTATGGCTTCCGCCTTAGCCAACGGGGATCGAATATAGCGAACAGCTCCCGCCCTACACCTTTTTCTCTCCGTTTGTCTTTCCTTGTCTATATAATCCGGTTATACTGTTTAGTGAGGAGGTGAATAAGGTGGAACAACAAACGATGTTAAAAGAAATTTTAAAGGCTCTCGATCTGTATGCATCTGACTTTCGCTCGCAAATCGCTGCATTAAACGAAAAAATCGAAACAATGGACAAAAAAGTCGAAACATTAGACAAAAAAGTTGAAGCAATAGATAAAAAAGTCGAAGCGATGAATGGTGAATTTAAATCAATCACTCCAAAAATCACACCAATTCACCAAAAACACCAAAAAACAACAAATGACAACAGAAATAAAAAATCCCTTGAAACCTTGTGGCTCAAGAGATTTCACTCGATGATTCCGACTGGGCTCGAACCAGCGACCTCCACCCTGTCAATCGCGTTTTCTAAAAATAATCTAATTTTATTGAGTAAATTAGATGCAAAGAAGTTTGATTTATCAAGGTTTTTTAGCTGTTGAAAATTAACTTAGTTCATTAAGTTTAACTCAAAAAAATAATTACGTTAGCAAATGTGTTAGCAAGAAAGTGAGTATGTGGTCTGTTATAACGAATATGAGTAGTACAGTTATAACAGAATGATAAAAACAGCATTTAATGAGTGTACCATAGTTATTCACCAACTATTTTTTCGTGTGAACGTAGATAAAACTGGAACAAGAAAATCATCAGTATCTACAACATGGCTAAAAAACGAAAGAATGATTTTTTCACAAAATAAATTGGTCACATATTAAGCACAACTGTATCCTTTGTTTCCTCCTAACAGTTATCGAGACATTGTGGACCGTTGCAAGCTAGACGTTAAATATAAAGATTAATTCACAAAAATTGATTACGAACTGGATGGACCTTCTCATTTTACACTAGAAGGTATAGCGTATGACGAGAGAAGAGATATGTATATTCAAAGTCAAGGTTACCATATTATTCGAGTACCTTTCTTCTTGATGTATGATTCTGAATGGCGAAAATATGTAGGAAATATAGTGGTTTATTTAACCTCTCTAGTTAGGCAGCAAGATTCGAATAAGTAAATTAATATTATCTGCAGGAATCTGATACCTTCATCATACATTTTTCACCAAAAAAATGTAACCGACAAGTAAATTTGAAATAATAGTGAGGGCCTTTATAGAAATTTCCGGAAGATGTCTCCCACTTTACATAGACCTGAATCCGTGACAAAACATCTTTACAATGGTCGCAAACCGTTGATACGATAAGGGAAAACGACGTTGACGATTCTTCATCAAGTAGGTGATATGAT